>CAZVXA010000077.1:0-28117 GCA_964630955.1 uncultured bacterium
GGATGTCTCCCCCGCGCAGCGGGGGAGACATCCACACGACGGGTAATTTCTTTCGTAAAAATTTCCTTAGATAATTCCAGACTGCACGCGCCACAGGCCAGCATAAATTCCATTCTTCAAGAGTAACTCTGAGTGGGTGCCGGATTCGATCAGTTGCCCATGCTCCATGACGTAAATGCAATCGGCGTTGCGAATCGTAGAGAGGCGGTGGGCGATCGCCACAGTGGTTCGATTCTGCGTAATGTGGTCGAGCGATCGCTGAATGGCGGCTTCGGTTTCGTTATCCACCGCTGAGGTGGCTTCATCCAGAATCAGGATGGGCGGATTTTTCAAGATGGCGCGGGCGATCGCAATCCGCTGTCGCTGGCCACCCGATAGTTTTTGACCACGCTCGCCCACGATCGTCTGGTACTGCTGAGGCAGCTGTTGAATAAACTCGTGGGCTTCAGCCATCTTTGCTGCATCAATAATTTGTTCCTCAGTGGCATCAAACGTGCCATAGGAAATATTTTCTGCGACCGTACCGTGAAATAAAAAGACGTCCTGGCTGACAAAGCCAATACTCCTCTGCATAGCGCGGCTCCAACCGTCGCTGATAAATAAGCGATCCCCACACAATGAACGGCATCGGCAGCATGGCTGAGAGGGCGATGCCCATCGGCAGCACAGCAAACGCACCCAGCATCAGGGTGAACAGCGCCGTGAAAATCTGAATAATACTAAACGTGATACATTTATTGAAAATAGTTCTCATTATGCTGGGGCAACCACTCGATCGAGTTGATCATGACGCTAGTTTTGAACGAATCGGATCTGGAAGAACTCTGTCAGCCGTTGCCGATTCCGCCATCCCATCCCCTGTTCCAATACAACGTGGAGGCCGGCCGACTACCAGAGCGCCTGGGGCGAGGATGTACCTATGACCTGGAGCTGTCACCTGGGCTATGGTTGACCTGGTTCGATGAGGAATTCCATCAGGATTTTGCCATCCAGTTTCCGGTGCATCCGCACCTGGTGCAATGTCTGGTGCTGTTATCTGGACTGGGACACACGGATGGATATCCCCTCCTGGGTGGAGAACGCAGCTACCTGTCGGGGAGCGGTATGTCGCCCAGTTACAGAGTCCATCATCGGCGATCGCACCGACGCACCGGAATCGATATTCATCTCCTGCCGGAGGTCTTTGCTGAATTCTATGCTGGGCTGGCCCATGCAAACGATACACTGCTGAAAGTGTTGCTCAGGGAGGGAGACTGGAAGGCGTCGTTTTTTCCTGCGATGACGCAAGAGACCAGACGACTGGCACAGCAAATTCTCCAGGCTCCATTTCAAGGCGCGATTCAGCGAATGTATCTTCAGTCAAAAGTGCTGGATTTGCTGGTATTACAGCTCCAACCACTGCTGGCCGACCAGCGGTTGACGACTGCCACTCCTGGACGCAAACCTGATACGATCGCCCGCATCTATCACGCTCAGGAAATTTTGCTTTCCCGACTGGATCAGCCGCCCTCGTTTTTGGAGTTGGCACAGCAGGTTGGGTTGAGCGATCGAACGCTGCGGCGAGGGTTCCGCGATGTGTTTGGCACAACCGTTGTGGGTTATCTCACTCAACAGCGAATGAAGCAGGCCGAGCAGATGCTCAGAGAGGGCAAATATACCGTTGCCGAGGTTGCAAATTGGGTGGGGTATAGCCATTTGGGACATTTTGCCGCAGGTTTTAAGCGACAGTTTGGCATTTTGCCTGGGGAGTGTTTGTCGGGTCACGCGCTTTGAGGATTAACTCAGAGCTTGCACCAAAACCCTTATTTTGCCACCGCTTTGCGGTGGCAAAATAAGGGTTTTTCTTTTAGCAAGGTGCAAGATGTGGGTGTAACCACTGCTATACTATGCCAATGTTTTCAAGGGCATTGCAGAAGCTATTGAGGCGCTTTAGTAGAGCATTGTAGTAGGCATAAGCATCCTCCTGGTCATTCTGGAGGTGGGCATACAGTGTTAGTTCTGGTTCTGGAGCGAGTTGGTCTCTGGGAACTTCCAGCCCTGCTTCAATCAAGCGAGTGGCAGCGATCGCCACTAGCAACGCTCCAACTGTCTGAGGTTTACCATTGCCAAGATCAGCCAATCCCGGTAAAACAAATTCTGCTCCTGGCAACTCATCTAGATTCGCTTTAGAATTCATCGTTGATTTTCCCCTTTGTCTTCAAAACGCTTGATGAAGTTCTCAACTCGACTTCTCAAAACATCAGGTTTCAGTGAGGGAAATCGGATTAACTCGGGGGCGATCGCTTCAAAGCTATTCCGTAGCTCTTCCAGGGAAAACAACTTCTGTTCGTACATTGCTTGAACATCGCTCAGGTCTCGCTCGAAACCTCTCGATAGTTTAGAGAGTGCCTGGGCTGTGAAGTCGTAGTGGTAAAAAGAGATTTGTCCTTGTTTGCCGATGAATACGCTGCGATCGCGCCATCCTGGTAGCGGGGGTAAGAAATCCTGTGGAGAAGCCAGTTCAATATTGATATTCAATTCTTGTTTGAGTTTAGCAATTGCCTGGAAAATGCCTGGTGGTTCAGGGTCCAAACGAATATCAACATCAACAGTGGAACTCCGCCAGCCGATAAGTAGAGCGCTGGCACCCCCTGTAAAGTAAATGCAGCCCGCTCCCTGGGCTTCTCGACTCAGGATTTGCATCAAGCGCTTGATTTTCTGAGCATCAACAGTTGGACGCATACAGCAGAGAATAAGCAGTTGTGAGAGCAAGATCTTTGACTTTCCAGAAAGCCGGAGATCCTTGTTGACCTTTCTGATGGTAGTACCAAATCCGTCAGGGAGGCTTACAGATGCAAGATTTCTGGAAAACTGCCTCTCAGTTCCCAATTCTGATGATGCCGTGTCCGTTTTGGGATAGACACCCCTCACCGCAATTCTCTAAGCTGCTTCTATTGCAAATAGGAATTATTAGCAGTAGGGCTTCTGCCTTAAGGCAGGAAAGTTTTTGCGGCAAGTGAGGCGCGGAGCGCCTCACTGCCACCTTAAATAAGCCAGCAATAGTTGAATTTTAATGGTGTGTGAGGACTTGAGATGAGCATGGGTCAGATTTCGGCTGCGGTTCGTATGAGCCTGATGGTTGTGCTTTCGAGCGGTTTGACGGGTGTATGGATGTTGCCTGCGATGGCGCAGACTTTGAACCCAGCTTCGGTTGCTGCTGCTGGGGAGCAGGAGGAAGCACAGCGTCGCAGTCCGGTTGCTCTTTCGGAGGTGGAACGTTCGGCCACCAGTGTCGCTGATTGGATGGCTCAGGTGGAAGCCGCACGAGTGCAAATTACGGATGTGCGGATTGAGCGGGCTGACGCGGGATTGCAGGTGATTCTGGAGACGGAAAATGGGGCTTTGCAGGTGCCGCAAACTCGGACGCTGGGTAATGCACTAATTGTGGAGATTGAAAATGCGGCGATCGCCCAGGAATTTTCTCAGGCAGAGCCGATCGAGGGGATTGCGCTGGTGGAGGTGACGGGTTTACCGGGCGATCGGGTGCGGGTGGCGATCACGGGAACGGATGCGCCGCCTGTGGCTCAAATTAGCAGTGACACGCAACAACTGATGCTGAACGTGGCTGTAGGCAGCGTAGCGAAGGCAGGCGACGATGAAGCGATTCAAGTTGTGGTGACAGGGGAGCAGAGCGAGGGCTTCAATCCATCAAGTGCGACAACAGCGACCCGAACTGACACACCTTTGCGTGATATTCCTCAGTCGATTCAGGTAATTCCACAACAGATTCTGGAAGATCAAAATGTTAATCGATTGGAAGAAGCAGTTAGGAATGCCCCTGGAGTTAATCAGGCTAGTGCTCCTTACTTTATCAATGGAACCTTCTTAGTGATTAGAGGCTTCACTGCAAGGGATGATTCGGGAAATATCCTTAGAAATAGTTTGCCAGATCCAATCGCTACACGCCAAATGGATTTTTCTAATATTGAGCGAGTGGAAATTTTGAGAGGTCCAGCTTCTGTGCTTTTTGGTCGCGCCAATCCAGGTGGCACGGTTAATTTGATTACGGAACAACCATTGCGTAATCCCTTCTATGAAGTGACTGCCACAGTTGGCAGTTATGATTTCTATAGGGGTGCGATTGATTTGTCTGGCCCATTGAATGATTCCAGAACAGCTCTCTATAGATTAAATGTAGCCTACCAAAATGTAGGTAGTTTCATTGACTTTGTAGATTCAGAGAGGTTCTTCGTCTCACCTGTTCTGAGTTTTGCAATTGGCGAGAGAACAACGTTAACATTGGAAGGAGAATACTCTGCTGCTGAAAACAGGCTGGCTCTGGGTGTACCAGCATCGGGATCGGTACTACCGAATCCCAATGGTCAATTACCAATCAGTAGAAACATTGGAGAGCCATTTCTTAGACCTTTTGAAGCAGATGTTTATAGAGCAGGCTATATTCTGAATCATGAGTTCAGTAATAGTCTATCGTTAAGAAACGCTTTCCGATTTTCGTCCTACTACGCGACGTTAGACGAAATATTTGGTATTGGACTCCAAGCAGACAACAGAACGTTAAATCGTCAGTATACTGAGAGAACATTTCTACAACAAGGCTACTCACTTACAACAGATTTAACTGCCAGATTTCCTACTGGTTCTATTGAGCATCAACTTATTTTTGGAGTTGATCTGAGTAGATTTGATTCACCAACGTTTCGAGGTATTGGTAGAGCCATTGCTCCATTAGATATTTTCAACCCGGTGTATGGCTCACCATTGGGGGAACCTTTCACTCGATTTAATTTTTCACTTCTAACTGACACATTAGGTGTTTATCTACAAGATCAGGTAACCCTGGCAGACAACTTGAAGCTGTTGTTGGGTGGAAGGCTAGATTTCTTCAAGCAGGTGGAAGAAGATTTTTTGGCAAATACAGAAAGTAGCTTATCAGGTAGTGCATTTAGCCCACGATTGGGAATTGTGTATCAACCAATCGAACCCATATCTCTTTATGCTAGCTATAGCACTTCATTTACTCCTGTTGCCGGATTTGCTTCAGACGGTAGTGAATTTCAACCTGAACGGGGCAGACAATTTGAAATCGGTGTTAAGGCAGGTTTAACCGAAAGACTCTCTGCAACGCTGGCGTTGTATGACTTAACACGCTCAAACGTGCTTACTTCTGATCCCAACAATCCGGACTTTTCGATTCAAACAGGTGAGCAACGCAGTCGAGGTGTTGATCTCACTGTTGGTGGTGAAATCCTACCTGGATGGAGTATCTATGCTGGATATGCTTATACTGATGCTCGCGTTACGGAAGACAATAACTTTGATGGCAACTTAATCAACAATGTCCCGGAAAATAGTTTCAACATATGGACGACCTATGAAATTCAGTCTGGTGACCTGCGAGGATTGGGTTTTGGTTTTGGTTTGTTCTATAAAGGAGAAACCCAGGGAGATTTAGCAAATAGTTTCACTATACCAAGCTACCTACGCACTGATGTTTCACTTTTCTATAGAAGGAATAATTTCAGAGCATCAATTAATGTGAGGAACTTGTTTGACTTGAATTATTACGAGTTTGCTGTGTCCAGAAATTTTGTTTATGCGGCTGAGCCTTTAACTGTTCAAGCTACAGTTTCCTGGAGATTTTGAGCAAGCAAAACCGTATGATAGCTTTTCTATATCGAGTCGGCTACAAGTTTGTTGTAGCAGCCCTAATCGTTGTCGTCATTGCTTCGTGTAGCTCAAATTCAGACAATATTTCTATTACCTCCCAAGGCACAGGAGAAAACTGCCGAGTTGTACAACATGTGATGGGTCAGTCTTGTATTCCTGTGGACCCTCATCGAGTTGTAACCATGTGGATGGGCACTTTCCGCAGTGTTTTGGCTTTGGGAATCAAGCCTGTTGCGTCTACATGGGTTCCAGATGAACAGTTTCCAGCACATTTGGGGGGTGAGATGGCTGACGTTGAATACATTGGAACACTCACCCAGCCAAATCTAGAGAAAATTCTCCTGCTAAAGCCAGATCTAATTCTGTCTAATACACGACTAGAGGATATTTATCAAGCTTTATCAACTATAGCGCCAACAGTTGTTCTCAAGCTTACTGCACCTCCTCCAGCCTGGAAGATACATCTAAAAGATGTTGCAAAGGTCCTAGATAAGGAGAAGGAGGAAAAACAGCTAGTTAATGATTACTGGCGACGAATTGAAGACCTTAAACACGCATTAGGTGACAATCGCCCTCAAATGCAAGTGTCAGTTGCAACTGTGGATCAACATTTTGGCATATATGTTTATGGGCAACAACATCCAACCAGTAAAGTTCTCAGTGACCTTGGATTAAATCGTCCACCCATGCAGACGGGAGACTTTTTTGTCTCAAAAAGTATCTCTCAAGAGCGCATATTAGACATCGACGGTGACATTCTATTTCTTTCTTACAGAGGAGGTAATCCAGGTAGAAACACCTTGACTAAGTTGCAGCAAAATCCCCTATGGAATAACCTTAGAGCAGTCCGAAGCAACCAGGTCTACTTTGTTGATTCTGCTCATTGGTATGGATTTGATGTTTTAGCAATGTACGAAGTACTCAATGATTTATATCAATACTTGGCTAAGAGCAAGCCCAATTCTTGACGAGCAGTGCGATCTCCAACCTTGTAGTGCGATCGCCCTCGCCATAGGTTGGGTTGAGTAACGGAAACCCAACATCCCCAAATCTCTTGACGACTGACTGTGAGATTTTCGGTAATGTTCTAGACGTGTGGATTTGAGGAAGAATAGCGTTACCGCTACCTACAAACTCAGCTATGGTTCTAGAACCTGTTCTGTGCCCTGATTGTCAAAGTTCTGATGTTGTCAAACACGGTCAATATGCTGCGGGTAAACAACGCTATCGATGCCGTAACCATCGTCTCAGTCCGCAGATAGCGATCGCTGACTGGAACAACTCATGCATGAGCGAATGGGCAATCGTTGCTAATTTTGTGTCACCTAGCCCTGTAAGTGCGATCACAGAGATTGGGGATGTGGAGAAGGGCGATCGCCGACTCTGCAAAACGCTATGCTTCAGGCAACTGATCGGGATCAAACCCCTGCGATCGCAAAAATGCCTCAAGCTGTTCTCGCCGTTGTTGTTCAGCTAAGGCTCGTTCTTCTGAGGTCAGATAGCGATTGCCCTTCTCATCAAACCAGGTCAACTGCTCCTGGGGTAGATTGCCAATCACACCCTGACACCGCCCAATCCCTAAGCCTACCTCTGGCATCCAATACGGCTCTCCTTGCTGCAACCGATACTTGCCCTGAACCAATTTGTACACCTCAAACGGTTCATGTCCATCTCGTTGCCAAAACTCTGGATTGTAAATGATGTAATACAACACACCCAGTTTGGCGTAAACTTCCATCTTCTCCTCGTATTCTCCCCCCGGTTGATGCGACACCATCTCCAGCGTCAACATCGGCACCACACCGCCTTCTTCCCACACGACATAACTGCGGCGCGACTTGCCCCCCTTCTTGCGCTCTACCCCAATACTCAAAAACGCATCGGGCACAACGGGCAATCGGGGATTCACTCCCGTCGTGTGATACACCGCCATATCCACCCCAAAGTACCAATCCATCCGATTTGCCCAAAGTGAATTCAACAGAAATAGCAACACATTAGGCAAGAGATTCTGGTCTTCGTTATCCACAGGAATATCGTCAGAACAAGGCAGTTCCTCGCTAGAAGGCAGATGTTGGAGTTCGATGGGTAGCATGGCGATCGCTCCACTCGGTAGCTTTATTGTAGGCGATCGCTATAACTGCGGTTCGGCAGGAGCAACTGGGGCCGGAGCTGGGGCAGCAACAGGTGGGGGCGGGGCGGGGGCAGGCGGTGGAGGGGCAGGTGGTTCCGGTGGGCGTTGCGGGGCGGCCTGCACGGCGGGGGCCGGATTCACCGGGGGGGCTTCTACTGGCGGGGGAGCGGGTTGCGCTTCCCGACGGGGAGTGTCTGCCTGGGGAGGGGGGGCTTCTAAGCGAAGCGGCTGGCGGGGTGTTTCAACAGTTGTTGGAGTGGGAGACGGTGATACCTCAATATCATCGGAGACGGGTGAGGGCGAAGCAGCCGGAGAAATGCCTGGAATTGGAGTTTCGGGCGATCGCACGTTGCTGTCCGTTCCATCCGTCTCGACCGTGCGATCCGGGGAACGGGGGGTGTCGTTTCCGACTGTGGCCTCTTCGGTTCTCCTGGGGACTGTTGGAGCGGGAGTGTCCTCAGTCACCGTTATGCGGCGGCGATCGCCCCGTCGTCGAGCATTGCGATTGCGCTCCGAACCCTGCACCGTCATGTCCACCTCCAGCGGGATCGAAGCTCCACTTGCGCCAACCCCTTCAAACTGATAGCGGCGACGGACGGTTTCAATGACAGCGCGATCGATCGCGGCATTTCCACTCGACCCCGTTAACGTCACACCCACCACTCGTCCATTACTATCCACGTCCACATTCACGCGGACGCTGCCTTCAGCCCCGGCCCGTAGCGCCTCTTCAGGATAATCGGGTTCCGGGCAACTGCGGCAGGCGATCTGACGGGAGCCACGCTGCGGCGTACTACCTGTTCCTGGAGCAGTGCCGCTTCCCGGAGCCGCAGATAGTCCGGTTCCTTCACCGGAGGGAGTGCCTGGGGCACTGTCCACATCTCCGGTTGGGCCAGATACTTTGCCATCAAACCCCACTGGGCCTTCAAAGGTGGGAACTGAATTCATCGCTTCACTGATCGACGGAGCTTCCGGGTCGTTCGTCTCAATGGTCTGAACCGGAACCTCGGCGGGGCTAACGGGGGCTACTTCTGGAGCAGGGGCGGCTTGAGGCTGGGGTTGAAATGGCGTTTGAGGAGACGGTGGATTGGGGCGGGCTGCCACTGTCGCTCGTTCGGGTGCAGCCTGGGGATCAGGCGGTTGAAGGCGGGGGGGTGGCTCCGGTGAAAGTTCCCTGGTTGGTTGTAGGGGTGGTTCGGTGACCACAATTTCAATCGGCTCGATCTCCTCGGATGGCTGAAAAGGTTGAATCTGTGAGAGCAGAAATCCACTATGCAAAAGGACAGATCCCGCAAGACTACAGGTGATGAATTTGCGTAGGGTTTTGAGTTCTTTTGCCCGCTGCTGAGCCGCCAATTCTGAGAATGTCATGAGCCTCGCTGCATGATTTTCTTATTGAGAATCATTCTGTTTAATCTTGTTAATGGTATGATGCACTCAATCAATTGTCAACGGAAGGCGATCGCCCTTATTCGCCTGAGAAAGCCCTCTTGAGGGGCACACTTTACCTTGTGGTGCATTTTTCTCATAAATCTCGTGAGTTTATTGAGAAGTTTTCTGTCTCCCCCGGCATTTCTCAAAGCGGACTGGTGTTAAGCCAATTCAATGCGATTCTGTTGGAGTGCGACAAAAGGGTGCGCCTCGTGAGAGGGGTTTGAATTGATTTGTAGTAATTCCGAAAAGCTTCCTCTCGGGTTTTGGGTGTTGCCGCCTGAGTCGCTCCCTTAAATGATTGTTTGCTGTCATGTCAGGTCTTGCTATGTTGATTGTGGACTTGTTTCAAGCGGGCGGGATCGTGATGTATCCCCTGCTGATTTTTTCGATTGCGGCGATCGCTCTGATCATTGAGCGATTCGTTTTCTGGTTCCGAATCAACCGTCGTCAGCGGCGGGTGATCCGCGATGTGCTGGCCACCTATCGCCGCGACTCAGAGTTGGCCTACGCCAAGCTGAAGCAAAACGTGAATCTGCCCATCGCTCGTATTTTTCTGGAGGCAATGGAAGTTGAGCAGGGGCCTCCTCAGGGGTTCCGGCTGGCGCTAGAAGGCGGTATTCAGGCGGAGCTTCCCCTGCTCCGACGGTTCAACACCCTGTTTGACATGATCATCGCAGCGGCTCCACTGCTGGGTCTGTTGGGAACAGTGACGGGTTTGATTCAAACCTTCGCTTCGTTGAACCTGGGAGATGTGGGTCGGGGAAGTGCCATGAGTGTAACAGGGGGGATCAGTGAGGCACTCGTCTCCACCGCGACAGGACTGATCGTTGCCCTGGTTGTGCTGTTCTTTGCCAGTATTTTTCGCGGTATGTATCGACGGCAGATAGCTCAGATTCAGGAATATTCGAGCCAGCTTGAGCTGATCCATCTGTTTCGCTATGAGGGGCGGATGGAGCAGTTGACTGTTGGTAGTCCCAATTAACAGAATTCCCCTTTGACGGTTGATTCTCTGTCCTGTTTTCACTCGAAATCGTGATGCTGCTTCCCGAAGAAGACGAATCTCTCCCCCAGATCAACATCGTCCCCATGATCGATGTGATCTTCGCCATTTTGACCTTCTTCATTATGGCCAGCCTGTTTCTCACACGCACCGAAAGTTTGCCCGTCAATCTGCCCCGCGCCCAAACATCCCAGAATCAGCCCCAGAGCCGCTTGACCGTCTCCATCAATGCGCAGGGTCAGGTATTCCTGAACCGACAGCCTGTCGAAGTGGCGCAACTTACACCCCGTGTCAAACAGTTGATGGGCGATCGCACTGAAATCATTGCCGTGATCAATGCCGATGAACGGGTGAACTATGGTCGGGTTATTGCGGTGATGGATCAATTACGAGCTATTCCCGGTGTCAAATTAGGCATGGCCACTCGCCGTTAAACAGAAAGTTTATGACTCAGGGAATCCAAACGGGAAAAACCCAACTGAAGCGATCGCCAGTCCTGCGATGGATGGGGCTACTGGTCAGCCTGGTGCTGCTGGGGATCGCCCTGATTCTGGGATTAATGCTGGGAGCTGCAGAGATTCCACCGCTGGAGGTGGTGCGATCGCTGTTTATCTTTGATCACTCCACCCAACATCTGATCATCACAACGGTGCGATTGCCCCGTGTGCTGCTGGGGGGAATGATTGGAGCAGCACTGGCGGTTGCAGGGGCGCTGATGCAGGGGCTGACCCGTAATCCCCTGGCAGACCCCGGTATTTTAGGGATCAGTGCAGGTGCAGCGTTTGCTGTGGTGGTGACCACCTTCCTGTTTGGTGGGGCGTCGATTCAGCTCTATACCTGGACCGCTTTTTTGGGGGGAGCGATCGCCGCGATTGCGGTCTATACCCTTGGCTCAGTGGGGCGTGGGGGCACCACTCCCCTCAAACTGGTGCTGGCAGGTGCGGTGTTGTCCTACCTGATGGGGGCGTTGACGACGGGTCTGCTCCTGGTCAGCCAGCGCACGCTGGAGGAAATTCGCTTCTGGCTGGCGGGGTCGTTGGCCGGACGTGATATGGAACTGCTGTTGCAGGGATCGCCCTACATTCTTCTGGGGTTGGTTGTTGCCTTTGCAATGGGCAGGCAAATGACGGCACTGACGCTGGGGGAGGACGTGGCCCAGGGTTTGGGTATCCAGACGAAATGGGTGAAGGCGATCGCGGCGGCGGCGGTGGTCGTTCTGGCTGGTGGTGCCGTAGCGATGGCAGGCCCGATTGGGTTCATTGGATTTTTTGTGCCGCATATGGTGCGGTTTTGGGTGGGGGCTGACTACCGCTGGCTGCTGCCCTATGCCGCAGTTTGGGGTGCCCTGCTGCTGTCCCTTTCGGATCTGGGGGCGCGGGTTCTACTGCGTCCTCAGGAACTTCCCGTTGGCATTGTGACCACATTGTTGGGCGCGCCCTTTTTTGTGTATCTGGCGCGATCGCACATCAAGCGCTGAGGAGATTCAAAGATGCAACGAGTCCAATTCCAATCGGCATCCTTCTGGATCGATCGGCGCGTCCCGATGGTATTGCTGGCGCTGTCCCTGATGCTGTTCATCGTGCTGTTGCTGAGTGCGGCCTATGGGGAATATCCTGTGCCCCTATGGGCGATCCCACTAACGGTGCTGCATATTCCCGTGGGTAATCCCGATTATGATTTTGTGATCAATACGCTACGGTTGCCCAGGGTGGTGACGGCGGCGCTAGTGGGCATGGCACTGGCGATCGCCGGAGCCATTATGCAGGGGCTGACGCGCAATCCCTTAGCGGCTCCAGGGGTGGTTGGCGTGGAAGCGGGTGCTGCTCTAGTAGCCGTGTCACTGATCGTATTGTTGCCATCGGCTCCCGTGGCTGCGCTGCCTGTGGCGGCATTTGTGGGGGCACTGGTGACGGCGCTGCTGGTCTATGGATTGGCATGGAAGGGGGGCAGTTCACCGATGCGGCTGATTCTGGTGGGGGTGGGGGTGGGGGCGATCGCCTCCGGGGGCACAAGCTTACTCATCACGTTTGGGTCAATTTACGACGTCAGTCAGGCGCTGGTCTGGTTGGCCGGAAGCATCTATGGTCGCACCTGGGAGCAGGTCAGAGCGTTGCTGCCCTGGCTGATCATTTTCGTACCGCTGGCGTTGCTGCTGGCGCATTCGTTGAATGTTCTGAACCTGGGGGATGATGTGGCGCGGGGGCTGGGGGTGCCGCTGGAATGGCAGCGGATGCTGGCGCTATTGACCTGTGTGGCCCTGGCGGGGTCAAGTGTTGCCACGGCAGGCACGATTGGATTCGTCGGGTTAATGGCTCCCCATCTGGCCCGACAGTTGGTGGGCAATAGTCATCAGAGTCTGATTCCCGTTGCTGCCCTGGTGGGTGGTCTGCTGGTGGCCACCGCAGATTTGTTAGGGCGATCGCTGTTTTCGCCCATTGAGATTCCCTGTGGGGTCGTGACTGCCGTAGTGGGCGCACCTTATTTTCTGTATCTCCTGTACCGTAACCGCAATGCCTGATCCAACGCTCGATATCCTTTCTGAACCGACGCTTACCACTCGTAAGCTGACGCTGGCCTATGACCAAGTATCCATTGTCAAAGACCTGAGTGCCGCTATCCCCAGAGGTAAAATTACTGCTCTGGTGGGTCCCAATGGCTGCGGTAAGTCTACGCTGCTGCGCGGTCTGGCGCGGTTACTAAAGCCCCAGAGTGGTGTCGTTTACCTGGACGGAGAATCCATCGCCAAACTGCCAACGCGAGATGTGGCTAAACGGCTGGGCGTATTGCCCCAGGCTCCCGTTGCTCCTGAGGGGTTGACGGTGCGCGAACTGGTTGCCCAGGGGCGCTATCCCCATCAGAGCTGGCTACAACAGTGGTCACAGGACGATGAGGCACTGACAGATAGGGCATTGCGCATGACGGACATGGAGGAATTCGGCGATCGCCCTCTCGACACCTTATCCGGCGGCCAACGCCAACGGGCCTGGATTGCCATGACGCTGGCTCAGGACACAGACATTTTGCTGCTGGATGAGCCGACGACTTTTCTGGACCTGGCGCACCAGCTTGAGGTGCTGGATTTGCTGTACGACTTGAACCAGACCCAGAAGCACACCATCGTCATGGTGCTGCATGATTTGAACCAGGCCAGTCGCTATGCAGACTATCTAATGGTGATGCGGCAGGGGACGATATTTGCGCAGGGCACTCCTGTAGAGGTGATGACCGAGGCGATGGTGCAGCAAGTGTTTGGGCTGGAAAGCCGGGTGGTGGCCGATCCCGTGGTGGGCACTCCTATGTGCATTCCAATGAGTAAAAAAATCGCGTTAAAACACCATTGATAACGATATCAATCGATGTTTTGGTTATAGCAACCGAAAGGTTGATTAGGACGGGGTGCAGGGGTGTCCCCCCTTGAGGGGGGCGGGGGGGTACTGCCTCCACTCTCCCTTGTCCTAACCAAAACTTCAATTTCTATAGAAGGCGTTGCTTAATTCATCCTCCCAATCAGCAATGCCCTATAGAACAAGGGGAGCGGCGGCGGTTCCATTGGGACTTCGGCGTGAGCACTCAGGAGTCTTGCAAAAATAACCTAATTTCATAACACCCCAGCACGCCTGCCCCCAGTGCGGCCAGGGGCAGTTTGGCGATCGCATCAACCTCATCCACGATGATGCTCCCATACACCCTATCTAATCCCGGAAGTTACTGAGTTTTGTTTTAGCATTCCATCTTCCATATGGACAATACGATCGGCAATATCCAGAATCCGATTGTCGTGTGTCACCAGTAGAATCGTACAGCCCTGTTCCTTTGCCAGTACTTGCATCAGATTGACCACATCGCGCCCAGATTTACTGTCAAGGGCAGCAGTTGGTTCGTCGGCTAAAACCAGTCGGGGATGACTGACGAGGGCGCGGGCGATCGCCACCCGTTGCTTCTGACCACCCGATAAATCGTCCGGGTAATAATCGACTCGATTTCCCAGTCCGACCTGTTCTAACATTGCTCGCGATCGCGCCTCCATGTCTGTTAAAGATAGCTCAGGGTGGAGTTCTAAACCCATCTTGACATTCTGTAATGCTGTCAAACTTCCGTGTAGATTATGCGCCTGAAAAATGTATCCGTGCTGTTTACGAGCTTGCTGAAGTTGTTGAGCTGTTGCCCCACACAACTCCTGTCCCAGTACCTGTAAACTGCCGGATTGAGCCGATCGCAATCCACCGACCAACGTCAGCAATGTAGTTTTTCCAGAACCCGAAGGTCCTGTCATAATCACAATCTCACCCGTTTTAATTTCGAGAGTGACATCAAATAACACCTGTTTCTGAAGCTGACCCTGGCCGAAGCAGTGATCCAGATGGTGAACTGAAATTGCGACCGCATCGTGGTTTTTCAGAGAGATTTCCAAGGGAATTGTCATACTGGCTCCTAAAACATATCAGCTGGGTCTGCGGATTGAAGTCTGTGAGTGGCGATCGCCCCCGAAAGCCCACACATCAGAATCGTAAGTATCAGCACAAAGACTGCTCGTGAAACCGTCATATAAATCGGTAAAGCCGTTGCCTGCGAAGCCAGTGCGTAAAGTCCCAGGGGTAGAATGACGCCTGGGATAAATCCCAGAATCGCCAGGATGATTGCTTCTTCAAACACGACACCTAGCAGATAGGAGTTGCCATAGCCCATAGCTTTGAAGGTTGCATATTCCTTGAGATGAGCATTGACATCGGTTGATAGTACTTGGTAAACAATCACCACGCCGACGACAAACGCCATCGTGGTTCCCAGCCCAAACACAAATCCAATTGGGCTGGCAGTTCTCCAATAGTTCTCTTCAAACTGCACATACTCCTGAGTTGTCAGTACCCGCACATCTTCAGGCAAATAGGATTTTAGGGCGGCAGCAACCTGCTGAGGCTCATACCCCGGTTTTACCCGGATTAATCCAAGGCTAATACTGGCTGCATCCCGGCGGGGGAAGAGGCGGAGAAAGGTCTGATCGCTGGTGATCAAGTTAGCATCAGCACCAAAGGACGCACCCAGGCTAAATAGCCCTGCAATGTTCAAGGTACGCCTGTCCACTTCAGTGGTCACGGTTTTGCCCTGATTGACCTGGGCGATCGCCTCAGCATATTCCCCACGCGCCCCGCGATCAAACAGTACCGTGTCCGGTAGCTTGAGTTTATCCAACTGTTGATTCACCTCTGGTAGATTGAGCACTGGCTCATCGGGTGCAAATCCTAATACCTGTACAGTGGCATTCAGTCGCGTTTGGGGATTTTTCCAGGTAATGCTATTAATGTAGAGAGCGGTTGTTGTTTGAACGCCGGGAACATCCTTTGCCTGAAGCAGCCGACGCCTGGAAAAGGTAGACAAACTTTGCAGATTCAAAGCTTTGGGACTAATCAGAACAATATCGGCTAACATTGCGCGATTGATGCGAGTATTGCTGTCATAGAGCGCGCTCTGAAAACCAAGCTGCATAAACATCAGCACATCTGCAAAGGCAATGCCTGCCAGTGCAACGAGCAATCGTCCCTTCTCATGGCTGAGTTGCAACCATCCCAGCGGTGTCCGGCGTTGGAGTTGTTGAATCCATCTAATCATTTTGAATCACCACTTGAACCTGCAAATTGGTAAATTTAGCCGCTTTCTGACTGGAGATAGCATCCAGTTTGATATGTACTTCAATGACTCTGGCATCAATGTTAGTGCTCGGATCAGTGTTAACGACTGTTTGTCTACGCACCTGTGACCCAATGCGCTCTACAGTTCCTGTGAGTTCTTCTGGAATTGAATCACTGGTCAAGTGAACTCGTTGTCCTACCCGTACCCGGCTAATATCACTTTGATAAACTTCCGCGATCGCCTGCATCTGGCGTGTTTGACCAATCTCGACAATACCGTCGGTTGAAACTACTTCACCAGAGCGGGTATGAATGTACAGAATTTCGCCATCAATGGGCGATCGCACAAGGCTTTGCTCCAGGCTGGCTCCAGCTTGATCGCGGGCTGCAATTGCCTGATCGACCTCAGCTTGTGCTGCCCGCACATCTACCGGACGCACCTGAGCAATTTGATCGAGCGTTGCTCTGGCTTTATTTAATTCCTGGGGGCTGGTGGTGCGAAGGCGATTAAGCGCCGCCTGTGCCTCCTGCAAAGATTTTTGTGCCGTTGTCAGAGTGAGTTGTTGGCTGTCACGCTGAGAGGCAGAAATCGCACCCTCCTGGTAGAGTGCCTGATAGCGGTTAAATTCTATTTGAGCATGATGCAATTCTGACTGCAGTCGGGCAACCCTCGCAGCCTGTGCCTCAATATCCCCCTGTTGTCCTGCTTCCAAACGAGCAATCTCAGCTCGTTGTGCCTCAATCTCACCCGGCTTTGCTCCCGCTTGAGTGATGGCAAGTCTGGCCTGGGCCACTTTCACCTGCTCCTCTGCCTCCTCCAGAGCAGCTTTGCGTTGGCCATAGGAATCTAAAACTGCAACGACCTGACCTGCTTTGACGCGATCGCCCTCCTGCACCAGCAAGCGATCGACGCGGTTACCCTGATTAGAAGTCGGAGCTGAAAGCTGGATGACTGCACCAAGCGGTTCTAACCGACCCAATGCTGTAACCGTTTGAATCACAGGCGTGGTCACGGGTGCGCTTGTTTCACGCTGAACCGATATCCTTTGCATCCATCCAAATCCTGCTACACCACCAGCAATCAGTAAAAGGAAACCAGTGGTTAGCCCTTTCCAGGGAGAGAGTGTCTTTATCGGAAACTGTTTGTTTTGAGTA
This sequence comes from uncultured bacterium, assembly GCA_964630955.1. Taxonomy (GTDB): domain Bacteria; phylum Cyanobacteriota; class Cyanobacteriia; order Elainellales; family Elainellaceae; genus CAZVXA01. Next base: position 17,018 of record CAZVXA010000077.1, read on the forward strand.
GTACTTTGCATCGTAATTAACCTGAAAATCAACGGAACAAGCCTATTGCACAATTCATCTAAAGCAAGCTTTAGGGGCATTAAGGGAACAGGCGGCAGAGAGCGACTGTATTGCTTCCACATCCTGCTTTGACTTCTCGGTCTAGTACAGCAAGAGGCATTGCTGATTGGGAGGATGAATTTTTGTAGAGAGCCGCACTAAGCGCGGCTCTCTACAAAAATTCATCCCTGAATTAAGCAACGCCCAGCAAGACGAAAGTTTTGCAAGGGGTAAAGGGGTGGAACCCCTGCTTGGGGGACTGCCCCGAACCTCCCATGCTGCAAAATTTAGTGTTTGTAACACTCGCGACTCGTATAGAAGTCGATGTTTTGTCTAGGACAAGGGGAACTGGAGATTCCCACGCAGGGGATCCATAGGGTGGAATGATTTGATATAAGCAAACTAAACCGTTTAGTTTAGTTTTCAATCCTAAACTACACTGGTTAGGATAGAGGTGTCAAGGCGTCTCCAAAATCTCGACCTAGAGGAAGACTTGATTGAATGGCACAGGAAAGATCCAGGCGTGCAGACAAACATCTCTCCCCGGAGAAAAGTGAAGCGATTTTAGCAGGGGGAATGCAGGAGTTTTTGGCCCACGGCTATGCGGCGACCAGTATGGACAAGGTGGCGATCGCTGCCAAAGTCTCAAAAGCTACGGTTTACAGTCACTTTCAGGACAAAGAGACTCTATTCGTTGCACTCATCCAGCGGTTGGTTGAGCAGAAGTTTCAGGCGGCTTTGGGTGGGGCGGATGACCAGTTGATGCAAATGGCTCCTGAAATCGTTCTCAAAAATTTTGCGAATCGAGCACTCGATATCGGTAAGAGCGAGCCACAGTTTCTCAACTTTATGCGGTTGATTCTCGGAGAATCAGGACGATTCCCAGAGCTGGCTCGTGCGTTTGTAACCAACATTGAGCGGACAACATTTAGAAAGCTCTGTCACTATTTTACAAATTGCCCCCATTTGAAGATGCCTGATCCGGAGGCAACGACTCGCATCTTCATCGGTGCGCTCGTGCATTTTATGATTGTGCAGGAATTGCTCCATGGTCAGGATATTCTGCCGATGGAGCGCGACCGCATCATTGATAACCTGGTTAAGATGATTATGGCTCAGTCGTTGCTGGCGACTTGACTGAGTTTGATCCGCTTCTACGTGGACCTGCGATCGCCCCTGCTCCGTCATCTATAGCAACCGAGAGGTTGATTAGAAGGGGTGCAGGGGGAATTACCCCTTGAGGGTGCAGGGGGTGTGCCTCTGCGTGGGGACTTCGACGTGAGCGCTCAGCGTTCGACTCAGCGCTCACGTCGAAGTCCGAACGGCACCGCCCCCACTCCCCATTGTCCTAACCAAAATATCAACTGCTATATTTGCAAAAGATTCTCAAGAGTGTACGATAAAGGTAAGGTCTCAAGGAGGAAATGGAATTAAGCACTGAGAGCACTGCGAACTAAGCTGTCAGGAGCGAGGAAATGAGCAATGTGGTATGCTCTTTCCTCAGTTTTAAGTAGAACAGTTTCGTACAGGTGACGAGTGGCGCGATCGCCAAGACTTTCGACCTGCGCGATCTGGCGGCGGAGCAGATGAATGATTGCCTGCTCAGCTCCCAAATCATGTTCCAATATCGACCGACTGCTGTATCGACCATCGGGTTCCGGTGAGAAACAGCACAGTGCCGCCAATTGGTTAAAGCTGGCCGCGGGAACACCACCTAATCCGTTCAGACGTTCTCCAAGATTGTGGATGTGGTCGTTCACTTCCTGGTATGCGTCTTCAAAGAACTGGTGCAGCATATAGAACTCTGCACCTTCGACGATGAAATGATGCTTCTGATATTGCAGGTAGAGGGCTTGAAAGCTGGCTAGAAGCGCGTTCATTCCCTCACAAATGGGTTCGACGGTGGGTTTATCCATCAGAACCACATTATCTGCAACTTCATGGAGCTGCTGCACTAATGAATTTGCATTGGCTGTCTGAATCTGTGTCATAAGTGCTTCCGTTAACTATCAACTGTAGTCACTTTAAAGACGGATATAACCCATCAATCGTGCCCCAGTATCTGGAGACTTGAGATCATGTCGGATATCCAACCGCCTTCGGGTTCAGATCGATCTTGTAAATTGCCATTTGAAATCGAAGTGTCTGGTGAGGGACGATGGCAGATCTACCAGCGTCTACAGGAACTCCACATCCCCTGTGAATACGCGATGTACTCCCCCCTCAAAGTTCGAATTCAGCATGCAGCTCAAGCCATTCAACTTTGGAGTGTTTGCCAAAGTCAAATGATGCCACGTCAAACACTTGCAGATCGGTTAGAAGAATGCTGGATTCTCTGTACAAACAAAGAACGCTAGCGGTTAGACCGTCTGTAATCAGTAATCATCTGTAATCAGTAATCCAAAGATGACCTTATCCCTTGGGTAGCCTGTGGCATCGCTGGGGTAAGCTCGCGTGAATGTCAACAACCTAAAGTAAACCGACTCTTCATTCAGTATCCAGGAAGACGATTCTCAATAAGCATTCTAATCAGGAATGCCTGCACTGAGATTGAACCAAAAGCGATAGAATTTCCAGTTTTAAGGCTTGTCACTGAAGGCAAGCCGCGCATCACTCTGCGCAATACCAGTTTGCAAAAAGATTCCGCCTCAGGGCGATAACCCTTTTAGAAGGTTCATGGGGAATGAGGAGACGACATCAATGGGAGTCGCTCATGTCATTCCATCGTGTCCACTCACTGAAGCATCAATTAAATCAGCAGGGGTTCCGCCTGACCTATCAGCGCCAGGTGATCCTGTATGTTTTCCAGGCATTACCTCCAGAGAGCTGGCTGGATGCGCGATCGCTGCACACCATCCTACAAAACTCAAAGGAGTATATTAGTCTTTCAACCATTTACCAAACATTAGCTGTGATGACAGCCATTGGCATTTTAGACGTTTCTCAGACGATCAATGGACATCACATCTATAGACTAAATCGAAAGCCCTCCAAACACTTACTCATTTGTCGCCAGTGTCAGTACACCGTCGATTTCACAGACGAAATCCTTACAGCGATCGCCAGAGATAATATTCCTTTGCAGGATTACCAGCCCCTGGATTTCCAGTTCGTTCTCTATGTTCTTTGTCCAGAAGCATGGCAGTTGCATCTGACACGGAGTTTGACAAAGTGGTGGACCTGCAATCGCCGCAATCAATCCTCTGAAGAACCGGAAGGTTAGCTTTTTCCATGCCCACTTACTTACTGGACTTTTGACTAAGTTGCGCTGATTTCTCCTGAAATGCTGACTGAGTCAGCGTTTCAGGAGAAATCAGCGCTAAAAATAAATATGCCGTGAAACGCTCTCTATGAGAGCGTTTCACGGCATTGTAGAAAAAATAGTCAAAACTCCAGTTACTTACTGGCGCTAATTTATCAACAACAATGTTGTTAAACAATCGACCCTTAAGGATTTCTGAATTTCTCTTGAAACTCATCGATTGAGTGGTAATTATTGAGAATAGTTCTTATCAGGAGTAACTCCTGATAGAAAAATGAGTGAAGACGAAGAACAGGTGACTTGTCAGTTAGAAAATGTTGAGTTTTGTCAGTGGACCTCCTTTGTGTACTTCAGTGAGTCGGGTGCTGGCCTACCTCATGAATACACCGATGAACTGACGGCCAGCACGACTGATTCCACTACTTTTCAACCGCAGGTATTCCCTCTAGCGACCGTAAGGGTGGGCGATCGCATCCGAATCACAGCCCTCACCTGTGGCGATGCCAATAACCGCCTGATGGGGATGGGGCTAATTCCCGGTGCGGTGTTGGAGATTGTCAGTACCACCCCCACCGGTTCCGTGATTGTGGCTCTGCAAGAGCAGCGATTGGGGTTGGGGGCAGAAATGGCCCAGAAAATTTTGGTTACCGACGCAGAACCGCAGTTAGGGATGAATGCTAATCCACCTATCACAGGAAGGAAAACAATGCCAACAACCTTAGAACTGTCTACAGTCAAGCTCCGAGATGCTGCAGTTGGAACGCGATTGTGCGTGATTGGATATGAGCCAACTGCCCGCGATTACAAACGCAAGCTCCTGGCCATGGGACTAACACCGGGAACCGAACTGCAAGTCACCCGCCACGCACCACTGGGCGATCCCACCGAAATCGCCGTGCGGGGATTTCAACTGAGTTTACGCAAAGCCGAGGCCGATGCCCTGATCGTTGAACCCATCACTGGGGGTTAACCATGACACAACTTGCAATCCAACAACAAACGATTGGCCTGGTGGGTAACCCCAACTGCGGCAAGACAACGCTATTTAATAGCCTGACAGGTGCCAATCAGCGGGTCGGCAATTGGCCGGGAGTGACGGTTGAACGGAAGGAAGGCAGCTACCGCCATCAGGGGCGATCGGTTACAGTAATCGATCTTCCCGGTGTCTATTCCGTGGATGCAGAAGACACAGCGACCGGACTGGATGAACTGGTGGCGCGCGACTATTTGCTCTCCGGCGAGGCCGATTTGATCATTAACATCGTGGATGCCTCCAACCTGGAGCGCAACCTCTATCTCACCACCCAGATCCTTGAAATGGGTGTACCGATGGTGATCGCCCTGAACATGATGGATCTGGCAGAGGGACGGGAGATCCGGATTGACCCACACCTGCTCTCGCAGCGACTGGGGTGTCCTGTGATTCCGCTGTGCGCCCACACCGGAAAAGGCGTTCCACACCTGTGCGAGGTGATTACGCAGGCTCTCGCTCGCCCCACCATGCCTTCCACCTCCGTGGCCTATCCCCCGGTCATTGAAGAGGCCCTGGCAGACCTGATCCCGCTGCTGGAAGCCCAATCCACAGTAAAACCTGTCAATGCCCGCTGGGTGGCACTGACGCTGTTGCAGTACGACGACCGTCATCTCCCCCACCTGGATTCCGCCACCGTTCAGCGCATCGCCGATCACCGCCACCGGATTCATCAAACCCTGGGCGAGGACACCGATCTATTAATCGCAGACAGCCGCTACACCTGGATTCACCAGTTAATTCAGGGTGTGTCAGAACGAACTAACATCGTGCGTCAAACCGTATCCGATCGCATTGACCGGGTCGTTCTCAGTCGCTGGCTGGGTATTCCCATCTTCCTGATGGTGATGTATCTGATGTTTCTGTTTTCCATCAACGTCGGTGGAGCCTTTATTGATTTCTTTGATATTGGCATCGGCACGATCTTTGTGAGTGGAACGGCACATTTGCTTCAGCAAATCAACGCTCCTGGCTGGTTGATTGGCCTGCTGGCAGATGGCGTTGGTGGTGGGATTCAAACTACGGCCACCTTTATTCCCCAGATTGGTCTGCTGTTTATCTTCCTGGCCATTCTGGAAGACTCTGGCTACCTCGCCCGCGCGGCCTTTGTCATGGATCGCCTGATGCGGTTCATGGGACTGCCCGGTAAATCCTTCGTGCCGATGATGGTCAGCTTTGGCTGCAATATCCCCGGCATTATGGCTACCCGAACCCTGGAAAATCGGCGCGATCGCCTGATGACCATCCTGATGAACCCGTTTATGTCCTGCGGGGCACGGTTGCCGATCTATGCCCTGTTTGTTGCCGCTTTTTTCCCCACCAATGGACAGAATATTGTGTTTCTGCTGTATATCCTGGGCATTGGTGCTGCCATTTTTACTGGGATGGTGATGAAGCACACGCTGTTCCGAGGGGAAGCCGCTCCCTTTGTGATGGAACTGCCGCCCTATCACATTCCCAGGGTGAAGGGTGTACTAATCCGCGCATGGGATCGCCTGAAAACCTTCATCAGCCGCGCTGGAAAGATGATCGTGATCATGGTGGTGATTCTTGGACTGATCAACTCTGTGGGCGTAGACGGTTCCTTTGGCAAACAAAACAGTCAGGATTCCATCCTCAGCGCCTTCAGCCGCACGATCACCCCCGTCTTCACCCCAATGGGTATCCAGCAGGATAACTGGCCTGCTACGGTGGGAATTTTCACGGGTGTCTTTGCCAAAGAGGTAATGGTGGGAACGATGGACTCGCTCTACACCCAACTGGCGCAGCAGGAAGCCGGAGCCAGCGATGAGCCACCGGAGGAATTCGATTTCTGGGGTGGCATTGGTGAAGCGTTTGCCAGCATTCCTGCCAATCTGTCAGACCTGACCAACCAGTTCCTCGATCCAGTTGGATTTGGTATTCTCAACGATACCGGTGACCAGAAGGCCGCTGCCGAAGCGCAGGAGATCCACTACACCACCTTTGGTCAAATGGCGCTGCGATTTGGTAGTACGACTGCGGCGATCGCCTTCCTGCTCTTTGTCCTGCTCTACTTCCCCTGTGTCTCCGCTACCGCTGCGGTCTATCGCGAAACCAACCTGGGCTGGACAATCTTCGTTGGAGTCTGGACCACCGGGCTGGCTTACTGGGCTGCAACCTTCTACTACCAGTTCATGACCATGAATCAGCACCCCGCCAGCGCGATCGCCTGGTTAGTCGGGCTATCTGTAGTCATGGTTGGCACAATTTTGGGGTTAAAGCGGTTCAGCGATCGCCGACAGATTCTACCCCAACGAGCAATTGATCAGCAGGCGATGGCGGGTCGATAAAATGCGATCTTTCGGCCTTAAAGGCCAATCCTTCCACCTGTACAGACGTTCCGCGGAACGTCGATAAAATGCGATCTTTCGGCCTTAAAGGCCAATCCTTCCACCTGTACAGACGTTCCGCGGAACGTCTGTACCCCATTTACCCCTATGCTCCTCCACGACCTCCAATCCTACCTGAAACACCATCGCCGCGCTTCCCTGCAAGAGATTGGCCAGCAGCTTCACATGGATGTAGACGCACTGCGGGGAATGCTGAATCAACTCATTCGCAAAGGGCGTGTTCAGAAGACAGAGGGCAGTAAGTGTGCCCACTGCTGCAACTGTGCGCCAGAAGCGATCGAGTTTTATGAATGGTTGACAAATCCCCCGCCCTAAAGGGTGGGGATTCTTCCCTGTTACCTACAGTTGAGCAAATCCTGTAAGCAGGGATTCCCGGTTTCGCTACGCCTTGCAACGCAACTTCTACGATCCCCACAACGAAAGTTGTGGGGCTTGCCATTGGCCCAACGACTGGGAACGCATTCCCAGATACTTTTTGAATTCAGCTACTTGCCCTTCGCTGATTGTCTTCCGCCTCGTTTTTACCAGGATGCCGATAGGTCGAACATCCGGGCGACTCAGAGCGCAAGTGACGAATATTCTGCTTTGTGTATGAGGGCAATTGTACCATCAGATAAGGGTGGAGCCTGAAGATAATTGCCCGTTTCCGCTTCTCTGCAACGGGCTTGAGGGGTGGCGTATCCACATCGTTGAAACCAGGGGCTTGTGCCACCCCTCAAATTCCCCATTTCGGTCAGGGGGTGCGCCCCTGCATGGGGGCACCCTCCCCAGATCCCTGTAACTCACCCGCATGAAAAACGCTGTAGGAGCAGGTTTCATTTTTGATAAGGGTAGGGTATGATGGGGAATGATTATCATTCTCATATTGCCTCATGTCGTCTGCTGAGTCTTCCATGCTTGCGTCGCCATCTGCTCAGTCAAATGAGCTTTCCTCGTCTGTGTCCACCGCTCTCAACATCGCCCATCGTCCTCGCCGATTGCGTCGAACTGAGGCCCTTCGTCGGATGGTGCGGGAAACTATGCTGCAGGTGGAAGACCTGATTTATCCTCTCTTTGTTATGGAAGGTGAGAGGCACCGGGAGGAGGTTCCCTCCATGCCCGGTTGTTTTCGGTACACACTGGATTTGCTACTGGTGGAGGTGAAGCAGGCATATGAGTTGGGAATTGGGGCGATCGCTCTGTTCCCCCTGATTCCTTACGACCAGAAAGACAACGCCGGGACTGAAAGCTATAACCCCAACGGTTTAATCCCCCGTGCGGTTCGCGCCATCAAACAGTCGATTCCTGATGTTCTGGTGATTACCGACGTTGCACTCGATCCCTATAGCAGTGAAGGGCATGACGGGATTGTGCAGGACGGCAAAATTCGCAACGACGAAACGATTGCCGTACTGGTCAAACAGGCACTTGTGCAGGCGGAAGCAGGTGCAGACCTGGTGGCTCCCTCCGACATGATGGATGGTCGGGTGGGTGCGATTCGTAAAGCACTGGATGCAGATGGTTGGATTGATGTGGGAATTCTTGCCTACTCTGCCAAGTATGCGTCTGCCTACTATGGTCCTTTCCGCGATGCGCTGGATTCTGCCCCCAAATTTGGTGACAAGAAGACCTATCAGATGGATGCCGCCAATTCCAGAGAGGCTTTGAAGGAAGTCGATCTGGACATCGTAGAAGGTGCAGACATCGTGATGGTAAAGCCTGCGCTGGCTTATCTCGACATCATCTATCAAATTAAACGGTATACCCATTTACCTGTTGCCGCTTACAACGTCAGCGGTGAATACGCCTTGATCAAAGCTGCTGCTGCACAGGGCTGGATTGATGAGAAGAAGATAGTCCTGGAAACGCTGACGAGTATGAAGCGAGCAGGCGCAGATTTAATTTTGACGTATTTTGCGAAGGATGTGGCGTTGATGTTGAGATAGGGGTGATGGGTGGATGGGTGGATGGGTGGATGGGTGGATGGGTAGGAGACGAAAATCTGCGTTCATCTGCGTCCATCTGCGTTCCGGTGGGAGGGTGGATGGGTGTGCTCTGTAACAACAGTTGGATGACGAATTGAGGTGAAAGATGTTTGATCCAAAGATGGGATTATGTCAGTCTGATCGAGGTTTTCGTGGGTTATCGGTTGGAGTCGTGTCGGCGATCGCCCTCATGCTGGGAGGTTGTGCGGCTGGTACATCAACCCCGACTATCGGTCAGACCAGTCCGCAGACGGAAGCCTCCCCCGTTGTAACACCTGCTGCCCCTGAGAGCGATCTGAAGGTGGTGACGACGTTTATTCCGATGACGCAGTTTACGAAGGCAGTGGTGGGCGATCGCGCCGAGGTGACTCAACTGTTGCCCCTGAATGTGGGACCGCACGATTACCAGGCGACACCGGGCGACGCCCAGAAGCTGGTTCAGGCGGATGTGCTGGTGAAGAATGGGCTGGAAATGGAGATGTTTCTGGAGGGGCTGGTGCAGAATGCAGGGAATGCCAACCTGAAGGTGATCGATTCCAGCAAGGGCGTTCAGACGATTACGACGGAATCAATTGAGGGACATGCCCACGATCACGACCACGACCACGATCATGGGCATGGCGCAGAGAAAGCGGGCGGGCATGGGCATCAGCATGGGGAGTTTAATCCGCATATCTGGATTGACCCAAAGCGAGCGATTCAGCAGGTAGAAAACATTCGAGATGGGTTAGTTGCTGCTGACCCGGCAGGGAAGGAAACCTATACTGCGAATGCATCCGCTTACATTCAGCAGTTACAGGCATTGGATGCAGAGTTCACACAGAAGCTACAACCGTTTGCGGGCAAAACCTTCATTGCTTTCCATGATTTTGCACCCTACTTTGCCGAAAGCTATGGTCTGAAGGCAGACTTTCTGGTGGACGTGCCGGAGGAGAATCCGTCACCGGAGGATGTAAAACGGGTTATTGATACGGTGAAAGCGAGCAATTTAAAGACGCTGCTGACGGAACCTCAGGGTGGTCAGGATGCGTTTGCTGCGCTGTCCGAGGATCTCAATGTGCAGGTCAGTACGTTTGACCCCATGGAAACGGGTGGCCCTGATGCAATCCAGCCGGAGTACTACCTCACTACCATGCGGCGGAATGTGGAATCGCTGGTCACCGCTTTCACCGGGCCGTCTCCCCAATCCCGTTTACCGCTGTGGTCGCCACAGCCGCTTGCAGCAGTTCCCCAGCGAGTGGGCATCCGGTTTTAGGAGGTCTGATTGCAAGAAACTGTTTTGTCGGTTGAAAATCTGACGGTGTATCGGGAGACGTTCGCAGCCGTTCAAAATGTTTCATTTTCTCTGGGAACTGGAACAGATACGGCGATTGTGGGACCCAATGGTGCAGGTAAAAGTACGCTGGTGCAGGCCGTTCTGGGAATTCTGCCCCGGCAGTCGGGAGAGGTGTTTATCCTGGGACATCCCGTCAGCCGTAAGGGTTCGCTGGTGACCCATGTGCGTCAGCAGATCGCCTATCTGCCCCAGAATTTCCTCTTCGATCGCCGTATTCCTATCACGGTGGAAGAACTGGTGGGACTGGGATGGGATCAATTAGGCTTTCGGTTGCCCTGGACAGATTACCGCAAACGCCGCCACGCCATTGGGGAAGCGCTAACACGGGTCAATGCTTTCCATCTGAGGCACCAACTGATTAGCGGACTCTCCGGTGGTGAGACCAAGCGCGTACTGCTGGCCTACTGCCTGGTTCGTCCCCGTCGGCTGCTTATTCTCGATGAAGCCCCTGCAGGACTGGACGTGCGTGGCGAATCAGAGTTCTACCAGCTCCTGTACCAACTCAAACAAGAACAGGGGTGGGCAATTTTACAGATTTCTCACGACCTGGATATGGTACGACGAAATTGCGATCGCGTCCTCTGCCTCAACCGAATTTTGCTGTGCCAGGGTGCCCCAGAGGTTGCTCTTTCCCCGGAAAATCTCGCCGCCGCCTATGGGAGTGAGTTTGTCAGGTATCAGCATCGGCATTAGGAGGGTGGATGCGTGAGAGGGTGGATGAGTGGATGGGTGGATGGGTGGGAGAGTGAGAGGAGTATATGAAACTTTTTGTGTCAATCCACAACTCGCTTTTTAGGCCCTATCCCTTACTGGGCATGGTTTACAAGTCTGCGATCGGGCTGAATCTACCTATACTCCCAGAAAAATCGTCAGAACGCTTATTCTATGAAGGTTCTGAGTGGGTAGCAAGTCGCGGATTGACCCAAATAGAAATACAGTCCCGGTGAGAGTACAGCTTCTCATCATCCATCCACCCATCATTCCCCTTCTTATCATCCCATCCACCCATCCACGGTTCGACTGACGCTCACCGCAACGCCCATCTACCCATCCACCCATCCACCCATCCACCCATCCACCCATCCACCCATCCACCC
>CAZVXA010000078.1:0-28090 GCA_964630955.1 uncultured bacterium
AATCAATGGGGTCTGATGATTACTCACCAGACCCATACGTTGGTTGAATTTGCTGAACCGAACTAAGATTAACCGTAATGAACTCAATGGACGATTAACGAACCAGCAACTAAACGAACGTGGACTTAGCGCCACAGACCTCATTATTTCTTGACACGCTGCTGTTTCTATAGAAGAAACCAGAACTAGAGGGAGGCTCATGACCCAACCGATCTGAGGAGATCGACCGGATGGAGTAGATTGCACTTTCCCCTCGAAAATGATGCGGACGTTTCGGAAACTGATCTGTGGTTGGACTTGGAGCGGGAAGGCACTGGCTCAAATCCGGGGGGGTTGGTTGAAGAGTATCTCGTGTGCCTTAAACATTAAAGTAGCACTCTGGCCTGGGGCTCGGCGACTCCTTTTAGCAAAGTTTGCCTGACGACACATTGTGCAACAATTGCAGTTTATTTCTTAGGGATTATCCGAAAACCCAAATTTTGGGTTTTCGGATAGACACTTACGGCGCTTTGCAAGCGCGTCAGGTATAAACTTTGAGTAGGAACTTCACTCAGCGCGGTTCCTAACTCAAAATTTGGTTTTAAGTAAGTGGGCGTGGAAAAAGTTAAAACCCCAGAAGCTGTTCCGCCCGCGCAACGGGCGGAACAGCTTCTGGGGTTTTAAGCTGAATCGTGCCTACCTACTTACTGGAGTTTTGACTATTTCCCCCATAGCGCCGCGAAACGCTCTTGCAGAGGGCGTTTCGCAGCGAACTTGATTTTAGCGCCGATTTTTCTTGAAAAGCTGACGCAGCCAGCTTTTCAAGAAAAATCGGCGCTATTTTGTCAAAAGTCCAGTACTTAGGACAGCGCAAAGCACTATAGCGTGTGGGAGGGGATCTCACCGTTGTAGATCTCAGGGGCAAGCAGCAGGAACGGTGAAAATCCCCACTAGTATTGGGGTAATGTCATACAGAGTCATCCTGCAACAACGGCAATGGTTGAACTGCTCTCTCGTATCTTTCTGCTGGCGCTGATTGCCAGCATTATCTGGTACATCTTCACGAAGATTATTCCCAGAGCCTATCTCACATGGCTGGGCGGTTTAATTGTGCTGCTGTTTATTTTTATCGCGCTGATTGACCCAGCCAACCGGGTTGTTGGACCCTATATCGGGTTACTTCTGTTTCCTTTGAAGCCTCTTGGAATGGTGATCTTGCTACTTCTTAGTTCCCTGAAGGAAGGCACCAAGAAGGTGGCAGCCAATCAGGTCGTCGCCGCAGTCTTAATCCTCGTTCTATCCAGTATTCCGCTTGTGGCCTACTGGCTGATTACCCAGGCTGAAATCGATCCCACTGCCATACAAAATCAAATTACCCCGGCAACCTCGCGAGCCATTGTTGTGCTTGGGGACGGCAACCTTTCTGACCCCACCCTACGGGGGCGAACTCAGGTGGCCAGCCCTACAACTCCAGTGCCGGGAGCCATTACGGGTCGCCTTGTGGAAGCAGGACAGGTGTACCGGGAGCGGGCCGCTCAAAATGGCAATCTGTATGTCATTGTCAGCGCCGGAAGGGTTAGCCTCAACCAAACCCCAGAAGCGCAGGAAGCCGCCCGTCAAAATATTTTTGCAACGTTGACAGCGGCAGGCGTCCCATCTGACCGCATTATTATTGATACCCAGGGAACCTCCATCCAGAGCAGTGCTGTTCAGGTTGATCGTCTGCTGCAGGAGCGCGGTTTTGTGAAATCTGGCAGTAACATCAATCAACCCAGCGATTCCATTGTCGTTGTTGCCCCCTCAGTAAGCATGAGGCGCATTCAAGCCACCTTTGCCAGATTGGGCATTCGGGTCGAACCCCGCCCCACCGACCAGTTTCTTTTCCAGGTACAGAACAACGGCAGACCACTGGCCTGGATTGGCGATCTGATTCCAAACGTGGATGCTCTGATGCTCACAACCCGTGCGATTGAGGAATTTCTATCCGTCGTCTACTATTTCCTGCGGGGCTGGTTACTGAATCCTTTGCTGCTGCGGTGATAAGGGATTTGCTGTTTAATAAACCCCCAGTTTTCGCTTGGCACCGCTAAGCCTCGCCAAGCGAAAACTGGGGGTTTACTGGGATTTTATTTTATGGCAAGCCCCTAAAGTCTGGTGTTCAGTACCTATCCACATAACGAAACCCCAAATTCTGGAGGGCGCGCCCTCCAGAATTTGGGGTTTCGGATAGGCTCTTATCAAACAAATCACCTGAACTGACGATCTCTCCAGCGGTGGATAGGGTGTACGGTGGAGGTCGTGGGATATTTGGTAGCCTGAGGTACAGTCACCCAGCCCTACTGCCTGGGAGCGTTTGAGAACATGGCACAGTCGAAACTTAATAAACTGGGAGGCTACCTCCGGCCCCATCGTAGACAGGCTGCGATCGGCATTCTGGCACTACTCATCGTCAATGCAATTGGCGTCTACATTCCACTGCTGATTCGGGATGGGATCGATGAACTCCAGCAAACCCTCACCTATCAGCGCATCATCTTTTACGCCCTGGTGATTTTCGGACTGGCCTCAGTCATGTTAATCGTGCGGATGGTGTCGCGGATTTCCCTGTTTGGGGTGGGACGACAGGTGGAGTTCGACCTGAAGCAGCAGATTTTTAATCACCTGTTGACGCTGGAACCCGCCTATTTTGCTACTAACACCGCAGGCGATATTATCAGTCGCGCCACCAGCGATGTGGACAACATCCGGCGTCTGCTGGGGTTTGCTGTGCTCAGTCTGGCCAATACGATATTTGCCTACGCTCTGACGCTGCCCGTCATGTTGGGAATTGATGTGCGGCTGACACTGATTGCGATCGCCATCTATCCCGTCATGTTTTTTCTGGTGCATCTGTTTAGCGATCGTCTGCGCAGCCAGCAGCTCGACGTACAGCAGCGAACTGCCAACCTGAGCGATTTGATTCAGGAGGATATGAGCGGTATGGCACTGATCAAAATCTACGCCCAGGAAGAAAACGAACGAGCCGCCTTTGGCGAACTGAACCAGGCATTGCTGAAGTCCAACCTGGCTCTGGCCAAAACGCGCAATACGCTATTCCCGCTGTTGGGGGGGCTGGCCAGCATCAGTCTGCTGGTGCTGCTGGCGCTGGGGTCAGGGGAGATTGCCGACGGTGGGATTACGGTCGGGGACTTTATCGCGCTGCTGCTGTATGTAGAACGATTGGTGTTTCCAACGGCGCTGCTGGGCTTTACGATTACGGCCTATCAGCGAGGGGAGGTGAGTATCGACCGGGTGGAACATATCCTCACGGTGGAACCCCAAATTCGCGACGAAGCGGGGGCGATCGCCCTCCCCCAATCTCAGGTACAGGGTTGGCTGTGCGCCCAGGATCTTAGCTTCACCTATCCCGAAGCCCTGCATCCGGCACTGAATCACATCAATTTCAAAATTCAGCCGGGAGAAACGGTGGCGATCGTTGGCCCAATTGGCTCTGGCAAATCCACGCTGGCCAATGCGCTACCACGGCTGCTGGAGATTGCTCCCGGTCAAATTTACCTCGATGGCTACGACATTACTCAAATTCGGCTGAAGGATCTGCGAGCGGCGATCGCCTATGTGCCCCAGGAAAGCTTCCTGTTCAGCACCACCATTAAGAACAACATCCGCTACGGTGACCCGGACGCCGAACAGGATGAGGTGAAATTTGCAGCCAAGCAGGCGCAGATCCACCCCGAAATTCTCAACTTTCCTCAACAATACAAGACGATTGTGGGCGAACGCGGCATCACCCTCTCCGGCGGTCAGCGACAGCGCACTGCCCTCTCGCGCGCGCTACTGGTGGATGCTCCCGTGTTAATTCTCGATGATGCGCTCTCCAGCGTCGATAATCAGACGGCAACGGAGATCCTCAAGAATCTAAAGCAGGGGACTCAACGCAAAACGGTTCTGTTCATCACGCATCAGATGTCTGCGGCGGCAACGTGCGATCGAATTCTGGTGATGGACAACGGTAGTATTGTGCAGTCGGGAACCCACGCCGAGTTACTGGGGCGATCGGGCCTGTATCAACAACTGTGGGAACAGCACCAATTAGAGGAAGTGCTGCGTTAGTGATGGCTTTGAAGAGGCGATCGGAGATTGGCATTTGTGACTAAAGATTGAACTTCGTGAAAAGAAAATTATGGTTTTGTGAATAAACACTTAGAATTGGAGTAGGTACATATACACGGTGGGGTTATGACGGGGGATGACCTGAATTCAAGCTCTCTTTCCGATCGGGAGCTTCAGATTGTGGAATTGGTAGCCGGGGGGCTGACCAACCAGGAGATTGCGGAAAAGCTGGAGATTAGCAAGCGAACCGTCGATAACCACATCAGCAACATTTTGACCAAGACAGCGACTGGAAATCGGGTAGCGCTGGTGCGGTGGGCGCTCCAGTGGGGCAAGGTTTGTCTGGATGAGGTCAACTGCTGTGTATTGCCCACGCCCGGAGCCAATCGCAACGGTGCAGCGTCGATCGAATCCAACAGGGCAATCTTTGCCGAGGTCGATCGATCAGCGGACGAAGAGCCGCTCTCCAGCAACGCCTAATTTGGAATGAGGGATACGAGTTTGGAACTACCAAAGCGCCTCCAGGTTAGCTTTCCCCGCCTGCCGCTGGCTGTCTACCGCGAACTTGCCGCCCATCTGCGCCAGGTATCAGGAGTGAACGCCGGACTGTTGCCCCAGACTTCGCAGCAGTTTGACTACACCCAGAGCCAGGTCGGAGGGCTATGGATCGAATACGCCACCCCAGCCGATGCAGAATCTCGTCGTCGTGTGGAGCAGATTTTGCATTACTATGGCGATCGCTATGGCGCATGGGACACCATGCAGGCAATCTAAGTTAGGTATCAAGTTAACCAGCGATCAATGGGCGCAATTCAGGCATTACGAGGCACGCGGGACATCCTGCCGGAGGAAGTAGGCTACTGGCAGCGGATTGAGGCGATCGCCCGCGACATCTTACAGCGGGCAGCCTATCAGGAAATTCGCACGCCCATTTTTGAGCAGACGGATCTGTTTGAGCGGGGCATTGGTGAGGCAACTGATGTCGTTAGCAAGGAGATGTACACCTTCACAGACCGGGGCGATCGCTCCATCACCCTGCGCCCAGAGTTCACAGCAGGCATCGTGCGCTCCTTTATCGAGCATAATCTCCACGCAGCCGGGGGCGTGCAGCGGCTGTGGGCGATTGGCCCCATCTTCCGCTATGAGCGTCCTCAAGCGGGGCGACAGCGCCAGTTCCACCAGCTAGACGTGGAAATTCTGGGCAGCGCTGACCCACGAGCCGATGTGGAGGTGATTGCGATCGCCATCGATTTTCTGCAAACTCTGGGCCTCAAAACCCTGCGGCTGGAACTCAACTCCATCGGTACACTGGGCGATCGCCAGAACTATCGGCAGGCATTGGTGGACTACTTCACCCCCTACAAAGCTGAACTGGACTCCGACTCGCAGGATCGCCTGACTCGCAATCCCCTGCGGATTCTGGACAGTAAGGACAAACGCACGCAGGAAATCGTCCAGGGTGCGCCAAGTCTGCTGGAGTACCTCAGTGCGGACTCCAAGCAGCGGTTTGACCAGGTGCAGCAGTTGCTCACCGATCTGGGTATCGCCTACAACATCAACAGCCGCCTGGTGCGGGGATTGGACTACTACTCCCACACGGCCTTTGAAATCCAGTCGGATGACCTGGGGGCACAGGCCACCGTCTGTGGGGGCGGACGCTATGACGGACTGATCTCCCAGCTAGGCGGCCCGGAAACCCCTGCGATCGGCTGGGGTCTGGGCCTGGAGCGATTGGTCATTCTGCTGGAAAAGCTGGAACCCCAAAAGCAGAACACTCTGGATTTCTATGTGGTATCCAGGGGCGATCGCGCCGAAGCTCAGGCGCTCAAACTGGCCCAACAGCTCAGGCAGCAAGGATTTTCTGCTGAACTGGATTTGTCCGGCAGCGCCTTTGGCAAACAGTTTAAGCGGGCAGACCGCAGCGGAGCCGTTGCCTGCCTGATCCTGGGAGATGAGGAGGCCCAGAACGAGACGGTACAGCTCAAGTGGATGAAGAGCGGGGAACAGGGGGCGATCGCTCAGGCCGACCTGCTCAAAGATCCGGCAGAGCTGCGCCAGAAGGTTACTGCCAACCGTACTTCGGTTGAGTAGTGGAGATACGTGAAATCGCTTTGCTGGCTTCTGCGAACGAATGGTACTGCTGGCGAATTGGGCAGGGGTTCACGTTTTATGTGGAACTCAGGTGAACCCTGATTCGATCGCCCCAATTCGGTTGTTCGTTGACTTAAGCAGAGGGGGCAACAACCGTTTGACCCCTACGGGTGACCGTACGAGGTTGCCTATTGCCCTGCATGGGGTTGCCAACAACGGTGCGCGATCGCCCCAAACGCAGAAACCACGGTAGGGGCGACACGGCAGTTCGCCCGGTTCGCCTTACCCGTTCACCACCGTCCCACCGTTGGGATGCAAAATCTGCCCCGTCATGTAGGACGAATCGGAGGAAGACAGGAACACATAGCTGGGAGCCACCTCATCCGGTTGACCCGCCCGCTGCATTGGCACCTGCTGACCAAAGCTCTCCACCTTGTCTTTAGGGAAAGTGGAGGGAATCAGGGGCGTCCAGATGGGACCGGGAGCCACACCGTTGACGCGGATGCCCTTCTGTACGAGCGCCTGGGACAGAGAACGGGTAAAGGCAACGATCGCCCCCTTGGTTGAAGAGTAATCCAACAGTTGCTCACTGCCCTGGTAAGCCGTTACCGAGGTGGTGTTGACGATCGCACTCCCCTCTTTCATGTGGGGCAATACCGCCTTCGTCATGAAGAACATGGAGAAAATATTGGTGCGGAAGGTGCGTTCCAGTTGTTCAGCGGTGATGTTTTCGATACTCTGCTGGGGATGCTGTTCGGCAGCGTTGTTAATCAAAATATCCAGTTTGCCAAATTGATCAATGGTTTGTTGTACAGCCTGTTGACAGAACTGTTCGTCGCCGATGTCTCCAGCGATCGCCACACACTTCCGTCCTTCCTGTTCTACCATTTGCTTTGTTTTTTGTGCGTCATCGTGTTCGTTTAAATACACGATCGCCACATCAGCCCCTTCTTTCGCAAAATGAATGGCCACCGAGCGGCCAATTCCACTGTCGCCCCCGGTAATCAGCGCAACTTTACTCCGCAGTTTGCCGCTACCTACGTACTGGCCGTCGAACTGCGGTTGAGGCGTCATTTCGGACTCCAGTCCGGGCTGGCGTTTCTGCTCTTGAGGAGGTTGGGAGGTGGGTCTTTCTTGTGCTTGAGTCATGATGCTACTCCTGCCTTTAAATCAGTTTCGTTAACGAAAATCGTTTCTAATGATGAAGGGCAAACCCGGAGGTTTGCCCTTAAAGTTGGTACGATTCGCCTAACTTAACCCTACCCCAGCCCTCCCCTTACCAAGGGGAGGGAGTCTTTCCGGCTTCTCCCTTACCAAGGGACTGAGGGGGATGAACCTATGCAGTGAACCGCAGCCTAGATTGTAGATGCCGCCATCTGTTCCTGAATCTGGCTCTTCTTCGCCTTGAAGACGGAACCCAGACGCTCCTGTTCCTGCTGGCTAAAGTTGTCGCGCACGGCTGCGAAGTAGGTTTTCTCTTCCTGACGGATGTGGTCCTGAACTTCGCTCATGAGCTGACGCACTTCGTTCATGAACTGCTCAGACATCATGTCCATTTTGGCCATGCGTTCCATCTTAGGAATCCAGGAATCCTGCTCGTTATACAACTCCTGGAGGTCGCTTTCGGGATACTTCCCACGAACTGCGGGGTAAGCAATTTCGTCTTCGGCCAGAATGTGTGCCCGCAGATCTTTGTAGATCTGACCGAAATACTCGCGACGCTTCGTCAGGACGTTGGTCTGCATGATTTCTGCAAACAGCACGTTCACCTTCTGGTGGTCCATGCGCAGAATGTCTTGCAGGGTCATATCAGAGCGATCGGTGCTCTGGGTGATGACGCTACCAGCAACGCCCGACAGCGCCGCCATTGCATCCTGTACCCGTCCCCAGATGCCCTGGTCGGCTTCTTTGCCCGTCAGTTCGCGCACACCCAGGATTTCCAGGACGCCCTTCAGTTGCTCCTGATGGGCACGGTTCTCGAAGTTAACCGTGTTCAGGGGAGTGATCGCCGCCAGGATGTCAGCACCCACAACCTGACCTGCTTTGTGAATCAACATACCGCTCATGACCTGCTGGTGCTTCAGCAGTTCGTGCTGAGACACTTTTTCAAACAGGTTCAGTTCGTTGCCTTTCATCATTTGACGGATCCGGTCCACCATCATGGAGACCGTCTGGCGCGGTTCGGCGCGGTTCCCGTATTGCACAATCACCGTTTCCAGGACGCCCAGATTCTTCCGGTCGTCTTCCAGCATGTCGCGGAAGCGATCGCAGATCTCCTTGTCGCTGCAAGCAGAGAGGAACATCTGCTCGTTTTCAATCAGGAGTTCCTGTATGAGTTTCATATCTGCAAGTTTGCTGGCGATCGCCATCCGCTTTGCATCATCAAGATTGACTGCCATGTTGTTCTCCCTGTTCATTCTTTGGATACAACCTTCATCAGGATGTCATGGAGAACAAAAAAACTCATCTTTCTGGAGGGGGGCTGTAGGAAGAAGCAGGTCTGTACCTTTTGGAGGGCAACATAAATAGCTCAAGCTTTTACGGGTTTAAGTGCTCATCTTGAACTCCTCAACTTCGGCAATTACCTCGGCCACATTTTAGAATAATCATATCTTGTACCAGAACCCAAAAACCCGACTCTGCCACTGCTTTGCGGTGGCAGAGTCGGGTTTTTGGGTTCTCTTTGGGCAAGGTGCAAGATGTCAGAATACAAAAACTAAATAGAATGTTCTGTACGTGAGCTTCGCGCACTCACGTACAGAATATTCTATTTAGTTGCTAAGTAAGTGGGCGTGGAAAAAGTCGAAATCCAAAAAGCTGTTCCGCCCGCGCAGCGGGCGGAACAGCTTTTTGGATTTCAAGCTTAATCACGCCTACCTACTTAGAGTAATAATTAGAGTTTTGACTATTTTTCCTAAAATGCCGCGAAACGCTCTCTTAGAGAGAATTTCGCGGCAAATTTAATTTGAGCACCGATTTTCTCTGAAATGCTGATTTTGTCAACATTTCAGAGAAAATCGGTGCGATTTAGTCAAAAGTCCAGGTAATAAGAGCCTATTCAAATTAGCCGAGGCAGCCTACCCAAATCCTCGCATTTACATTCGTTCATAATGTATGACCGTTGGTAGATAAACTTCTTTGAATTCACGATTAAATTAGAAGCATGGTTGGAAATCAATCCGGCATCATCAATCAGTAACTAAGGACTTTGTTAGGAGCGTTTGTTATGGAATCGAAGACTACTCCCACCACCATTTCTCCGATCGCTGAAGCTTACAATGGGCGCGATCGCAATGCTTTTCTGTTCGGCTGGACTCCCCAGGCAGAGCTGTGGAATGGCCGCTTCGCAATGATTGGCTTCATCGCCTACCTGCTGTGGGATCTGGGCGGCTTCAGTGTCGTTCGCGACATCCTTCATCTGGTGTCCTACCGCTAACAGGGTGTTTGAAAAGCACATCTGTGAGTGGTAAATCATCCGATCCGCCTAAATTCCCCTTACATCCCCTACCCCCTTGAGTGGGAATTAGAGGGGAATTTGAAGCTTCCCCTTTTTTAAGGGGGCCAGGGGGGATCTCCCAGTGTTAATCGCGACAGACTCTACCGTTTCAAACATCCTCTAAGGTTTAGCTGGCTAAAAGAGAAAAGCTGCGGCACGATGAAAGGCATCGTGCCGCAGCTTTTCGCTCATATCAAAATATAGCTTGAACCCATTACAGGAAATGGTGCGGCGGATTACACCGCTCCATTTCCTGTAATGGGTTTTTAAGTAAATTTGACGATAGATTGCTGTTCAAAGAATTATCGGTCTACTGAATTAAGCTAGTAATAGAGTCTTCACAAATAGATTATGAACAGGGTGTGGGGGGGAATCACCCCCACACACCCTCAAGGGGGAATCACCCCTGCCCCCCGTTCACATCCTGCAAGGGACGGCTATGTATGGCGGAAATAAATCAATGGTTGTTGGTGTGGGACGCTAAGCGCCCCACACCAACAACCATCCGTTAATTTAATCCGCCGAGTACCAGGAATGACTGGGTCTGTCATCAAGGACTGTCATCAAGGACTGTCATCAAGGACGAGGTTACGAATGCTGCAATTTGCGGAACGGATGGAGCGGTTGGGTACTGAATCCGCGTTTGAGGTACTGGCAAAGGCGAAACGTCTGGAGGCACAGGGCAGATCAATCGTCCATCTGGAAATTGGGCAACCGGATTTTCCAACACCTGCAAATGTCTGTCAGGCCGCATTTCAAGCAATGCAGGCGGGGTATACCGGCTACGGACCTGCAGCAGGATTACTGGAGTTTCGCAAAGCCGTTGCGGACGAGGTGGCACAGACACGGGGGATTACGGTGGATTCCGATGAGGTCGTTGTGACTCCCGGCGCAAAACCGATTATTTTTTTCACGATTCTGGCGCTGGTGAATGCAGGCGATGAGGTGATTTATCCCAATCCGGGTTTTCCAGTCTATGAATCGGTGATCGACTTTGTGGGAGGCAAAGCTGTACCACTGCCGCTGCTGGAGGAAGTTGATTTTCGCTTCCGCATTGAAGACCTGGAACAGGCCATCTCCGATCGCACCAAACTCCTGATCCTCAACTCTCCCCAGAATCCAACCGGAGGATTGTTGCAGGTAGAAGACCTGGCGGCGATCGCCCACCTCGCCGCCAAACACGATTTCTACATCCTCTCTGACGAGATCTACTCCCGCATTCTCTATGAAGGTGAACACCAGAGCATTCTGCAATTTCCAGGAATGCAGCAGCGTACCATCCTGCTCGACGGTCACTCCAAGACCTACTCCATGACGGGCTGGCGTTTGGGCTATGGTGTGGCTCCGAGGGCGATCGCCCAGAAGATGGAACAGCTCATGATCAACTCCAATTCCTGCACCTGTTCCTTCACCCAAATCGCCGGAATTGAAGCACTCCAGGGACCACAGGATGCAGTCCATCAAATGGTGTCAGAATTTCAGCGGCGGCGGGATGCGATCGTGGAGGGGTTGAACCAGATTGAAGGCATTCACTGTCTGAAACCCAGGGGAGCCTTCTATGTCTTTCCCAACGTCAAACAAATTCCACTGCCCTGTCAGGCACTGGCCGATTACCTGATGGAAGAAGCAGGGGTTGCGCTCCTCGCAGGAACCGCTTTTGGCCAGTACGGCGACGGATACCTGCGTTTGTCTTACGCCAATTCTCTGGAGAATATCCACGCAGCACTCAAGCGAATTGAGGCAGCAGTACGAAAACTTTAAGCAGGTAGGAGTTCCGCCTTCTGCGCGGGCGGAACTCCTACCTACCTCAATCTCATGGAAAGCTCTTACCTGTGTGAGAGGGCAGAGCATCCGGATGCCGATAACCTGATTCTGGTCTGGGAAGTTTCCCAACACAGAGTAAAGGAGTTTTTTATGATGACCAATCTAATTTCTGGGGCGATCGCCTGCATCAAATCCTTATTTTCCGGTTTTTCTGCACGGCGCATTGTTTCAGTGATTTTGGTGGGCTTTCTGGTGCTGACGACAGGCATGAAGTCGGCCCAGAACGAAACGCTTCCTGGCAAGATCAAGGCGGACTTGCAGCAGACGGGAAATGAGCGGCCCAAGACGACAGGCGAGTGGGAACAGGAAGCCCGCAAGACCGAAGATGCCCCCGGTAAACGAACTGAGCGGATTCTCAAGGAATCTGGAGATGCGCTGAAGGATTGGGGTGGCGTGTATCCCGATACCGCTGACAGAAGTGGACGCGACCTGAAGGAAAATACGGGCACTTCGGACGGCGGACTGTTCGATTAATGGAAAAGGGACGCGCCCCTTCTTAACGCATATCCGAAAGCCGAAAACCCAAATTTGAGAAAGCGCGACGTTGTAGCGTCGCGCTTTCTCAAATTTGGGTTTTCGGATAGGTACTCAATAGGAGAACCATTCGCGTGCCGCAGCGCACCAGTTACTTTTTGGTAAGTAAGGCACTTCTGCAACAGTACTTTACACTTCTTCTGCGCAATCGCTAGTATCAACCTCAGACAGCGGATGAGTTTCACACTAGAGGTGCTGCATGACAACGGTCGCAGTTGTGTATTTTTCGGGTTCTGGCTACACGCATTTGATGGCCGAGGCCGTGGCAGAAGGAGCCAATCAGGTTCCAGGAACCAGCGTCGAATTGATTCGGATTACGGGCGCTCAGATTAGTGAAGGCCGTTGGAGCGACGCTGCAACCCTGGAAAAATTGGGTCGGGCGGATGCCATTATTTTCGGCTCACCGACCTATATGGGTGGTATTGCAGCCCAGTTTAAGGCATTTATTGATGCCGCCAGTCAGATCTGGTATGTGCAGGGTTGGAAGGACAAGCTTGCGGGGGGCTTTACCCATTCGGCTTCCCCCAGCGGCGACAAGCAGGGGACGCTACTCTACCTGGCGATCAACGCTGCCCAGCACGGCATGATCTGGGTGGGCAATATTGAACCCAACAGCACCTATCTGGGCAAAGATGACGGTGTGAATCGCCTCGGCTCCTACCTGGGGGTGATGGGGCAGGCGCTCCCCGATATGAGCGGCAATCCACCTCAAATTAATGAGGGCGATCGCCTCACTGCTTCCAAACTGGGATTCCGAATTGCGACGGCAGCCCAGCGCTGGCAGAAGGGAGCCGAGTAGAAAGTTTGGCATTGCTGATTTATAAGGTATGGAATTTGTGGTGAGAGCCGCGCGGAGCGCGGCTCTCACCACAAATTCCATACTCGAATTAAGCAACGCCAGGGAACAAACAAAACAAATACAATGAGGGCAGGTCACACAGCACTACCCACGATGCAATCCTTCAACGCCCTCGTTCTCAGGGAAAGGAACGTCGCACCGTCGGTTGAAACACTCTCGGTCAATGATCTGCCGACGGACGACGTTCTGATTCAGGTGAAATACTCTGCGCTCAACTACAAAGATGCGCTGGCAGTCACTCAGTCTGCTCCGATTGTGCGATCGCTCCCTATGGTTCCTGGTGTCGATCTGGTCGGCACCATTTTAGAGTCAGATGCACCCAATTTCCCCCCAGGAACAGACGTTGTGTTGACGGGATGGGGAATGGGAGAAAAACACTGGGGGGCATACAGTCAGCTTGCACGGGTGAATGCAGCATGGTTGACTCCGCTCCCTGAAGGATTAACTGATCTGCAATCAATGATCATCGGCACTGCCGGACTAACGGCAATGCTGTGCGTGATGGCTCTGGAGAAACAAAGTTCTAACTCCCAGAAAGGCAATGTCCTGGTGACCGGAGCAGCAGGAGGCGTGGGAAGCTTTGCGATCGCCCTCCTCTCCCGCGCAGGCTATCGGGTCACCGCCTCCAGCCGTCGTCATGCGACAGTAGGCGACTATTTGCGCAACCTGGGGGCCGAAGAGGTGATGGGACGGTTGGAACCAATTGAGGCGGTGTTGGGACAACAGCAGTGGGAGGGGGCGATCGATACAGTGGGCGGGCAAACGCTGGCAACCCTGCTCAAACAGATCACCTACGGTGGCAGTGTCGCAGCCTGTGGGCTGGCGGGCGGCAGTGACTTACCCACCACCGTTTACCCGTTTATTCTGCGGGGCATTTCCCTGCTCGGTGTGGATTCCGTTATGTGCCCCACCCCACAGCGATTAGAAGCCTGGAAGCGGATTACATCGCTTTTGAATAACGAGATCCTCGATTTGATTCTGGAGCGGATCATCTCCCTGGCAGAAATTCCTGAGGCCAGTCGCAGAATTCTGAATGGCGAGGTGCGTGGACGAATTGTGATTGCGCCGACGCAGTGATCGGCTGATTTGAGAAGAGGCAGCGCGCTAAGTAGGTAGGCGCGATTAAGCTCGAAGCCCCAAAAGCTGTGCCGCCCGCGCAGCGGGCGGCACAGCTTTTGGGGCTTCGACTTTTTCCATGCCCACTTACTTACCTCTTCGCAAAATTACAGCTCCACAACGACCGGAGTGTGGTCGCTGGGTTTCTCCAGCTTACGGGGAGCCTTGTCAATCACACAGCTCTGTGCCCGCTCATACAGCGGCGGCGACAGGTAGTGATGGTCGATTCGCCAACCCAAATTTCGACGGAATGCCGCCGCTCGATAATCCCACCAGCTAAATTGCCCTTCCTCCTGGTTAAACTTGCGAAAAACGTCCGCCAGTCCCAGATCCAGCACCGCCTTCGTCAGCGCCTCCCGCTCTGCATCCGTCGCCATCACCTCCTTTTCCCGACCTTTCGGGTCATAGATATCGCGGTCCTCCAGTGCCACATTAAAATCACCGCATACCAGCAGCTCAGGATGTTTTTCTAACAGCGTTTTCAGATAATCGCGCAGCGCCGCAAACCAGCGCAGCTTGTACTCGTACTTATCACTTCCCAGGGAAGATCCGTTGGGCACATACAGATTGACAATCCGCACGCCCTCCAGCACCCCAGAGATCACCCGCTTCTGTTCATCGAGTTCTGGCGGAACGTTGCTATCCAGCACTCCTACAAATCCCAAACGCACATCCTCCAGTGGCTTCCGACTCAGCAGCGCCACACCGTTATAGGACTTCTGTCCGTAAATGTAGGAGTGGTAGCCCAGGTCAGTAAAGGGCGATCGCGGAAAATCATCATCCACCACCTTTGTCTCCTGAACGCACAGCACATCGACTGGATTGGTTGTCAGCCAGCCCACCACATGATCCAGGCGTGTGCGAATTGAGTTGACGTTCCAGGTTGCGATTTTCATGAAATGGGTAATCGGTAATGGGTGATGAGGAATGGGTAACCCTCTCGTCCCTGGCCTCTGGCCGGGGATGCTGGCTGGAAACTCTGCCTCCAACTCAGCAGGATGCAGAGCCTCCGAGGAGTGTTCCCTGGCCTCTGGCCGGGGAACGAGGGTTTCATCGGTTATGGGTTATGGGGAAGCAAGACTCCGATTTCCCATTATCTGCGATCGCCCCCCCTTCACCTCATCCATCAACCCAATTCAGCAATACTCCCGATTTCCCATTACCCCTTCCCCACTTCCAACAACGTCTGCGGCTGAGAAAGATTGACAGGCTTTGGTTGCGCACTTAGTTGCAGAAATACGTCGTGGAGGCCGTAGGTTTCGCGCAGGCTGATTTTTGAGCGCTCCAGCAGTTGATCGCGCCCCTCTCCATCGGGAATATTCACCCGCAACTGGGCCGCCAGCATTTCTTGATGGGGAGCGATCGCCCACACCCGCAGCTCGTCCACCCGCAGCACCCCTTCAAATTGCAGCAGATGCGCCTTAATTTCTTCTGGATCGAGATGCGACGGCGTTTTTTCCAGCAGTACCTCCAAACTTTGCCGTACCAGTGGCACCGCCCCCGCCAGAATTAACCCCGCCACCAGCAAACTCACCGTCCCGTCGGCCCAGTTCCAGCCGAAGGCCCAGATGGCGATCGCCGCCACAACCACCCCGATTGAACTGAGGGCATCAGCCACCATGTGCAAAAACGCCCCCTTCAGGTTCAAATCATTATGACTATGGTTGTGCAGCAACGCCGCATTCAAACTATTAATGCCAAACCCGACACCCGCTGTAACGAGCATTGGTAGACCCAAAATCTCATCTACCGCCGGAGTCCTCAGCCGCTGAATTGCCTCCCAGCCGACCCAGAGGGCGATCGCCACCAGCCCGATTGCATTCACCAGCGCCGCTAGAATCTCCACTCGACGATAGCCAAACGGTGCTCGACTCGACGCAGGCCAGCGCGCCACCCAGGTTGCCACCAGCGCCAACCCCAGCGCTACCGCATCCGACAACATATGGCCCGACTCCGCCACCAGTGCCAGACTATGACTCATCCGCCCTACCAGATAAGCCCCCACGGCAAATCCCAAAATCAATATCAGCGCCACCCCCAGCAACCGCCCTTTGGGAGCGATCGCCTCAGACCGACAATCCGGACAATCCAACGGATGATGCATACACTCAGCCGAAACTCAACTCACAAGACTCAATCCCACCCTAACAGTTCCCTCTCCAAATTTTCTCAAGCCCTCTACACAGGGCAGCATTCGGCCTTGCGTCTGCGGCTAATGGTGACGGGCGCGGCATTCGGCACTCAACTCCGACCAACGCTTACGGGCGTATTATTCGGCCACCATGTTTTACCCTCAGCCAACGTCAACCTGCCGAATGCTACGCCCCTACTACCCCTACCGCTCCATCTGCGTTCATCTGCGTTCCGATCCTCCACCCCATAGAATAGTAAAAGCCCACTATTACCAATCTGTAAAGATTCATGTCAGCCTGTGCGATCGCCTGTTCCCGTAGGCGCTATGCTATCTTCTGCCTTCACTCATGCTTGCGGCAGAGCATTTGAATTCCCTCATCTCTACATCCATTTACCTTTATCGCAACTCAACTAGAGGAGTCTCGTTTTGACTACAACCACCCGTTTGAAAACCACCCGTTCAGAAGAAATTTTTGCCGCAGCCCAGAAACTCATGCCGGGAGGCGTCAATTCCCCTGTGCGAGCCTTTCGCTCCGTCGGCGGTCAACCCATCGTGTTTGAGCATGTAAAGGGAGCCTACATGTGGGATGTGGACGGCAACCAGTATATTGACTACGTAGGAAGCTGGGGGCCGGCTATCTGCGGTCACACCCATCCTGAAGTCATCCAGGCGCTCACCGAAGCCCTGGGCAAAGGCACCAGCTTCGGTGCCCCCTGCTACCTGGAGAACGTCCTGGCAGAAATGGTGATTGATGCGGTGCCCAGTGTTGAAATGGTGCGCTTTGTCAACTCCGGGACCGAAGCCTGTATGGCAGTTCTGCGTCTGATTCGGGCCTTCACTGGACGCGAGAAGATGATTAAATTTGAGGGCTGCTATCATGGTCACGCCGATATGTTCCTGGTGAAGGCCGGGTCAGGGGTGGCAACGCTGGGGCTACCTGATTCTCCCGGTGTTCCCAAGTCCACCACCGAAAATACTTTGACGGCTCCTTTTAACGACCTGGAGGCCGTTAAGGCCCTGTTTGCAGCCAATCCGGGGGCGATCGCCGGAGTCATCCTGGAACCCGTCGTGGGAAATGCCGGATTCATTCCCCCCGAAGCCGGATTCCTGGCAGGTCTGCGCGAAATTACCCGCGACAATGGCGCTCTGCTGGTGTTCGATGAGGTGATGACAGGCTTCCGGATTGCCTATGGTGGCGCTCAGGAGAAGTTTGGTATCACCCCTGACCTGACCACGATGGGCAAGGTGATTGGGGGGGGGCTACCTGTGGGTGCCTATGGTGGACGGCGCGACATCATGCAGATGGTGGCTCCCGCTGGCCCGATGTATCAGGCAGGGACGCTTTCTGGTAATCCTCTGGCGATGACGGCAGGCATCAAAACCCTGGAGATCCTTCAGCGTCCTGGCAGCTATGAACAACTGGAGGCTGTCACCAGCAAGCTGATTCAGGGACTGCTGCAAATTGCCAAAGAAACTGGACACGCCGCCTGCGGAGGTTCCATTAGCGGCATGTTTGGCTTCTTCTTTGCCGAAGGTCCCGTTCACAACTATGAGGACGCGAAAAAGTCTGACCTGCAAAAGTTCGCTCGTTTCCATCGGGGAATGCTGGAGCAGGGCATCTATCTCGCGCCCTCCCAGTTTGAAGCAGGCTTCACCTCGCTGGCTCATACGGATGCAGACATCGATCGCACCCTGGAAGCCGCCAAAGCCGTGATGAGCAGCTTGTAGGGGGCTTGCAATAAAATAAACCCCCGATTGAGCCTGGCACATCTTCACCGTGTCAGGCTCAATCGGGGGTTTTGACTAAATTGCAAGCTTCTGCTTTTGTAGCAACCTCTGAGTTGCTATACCTGGACGCCCACCGTTGCTGACTCAACAGGCGCAGTCAAGCCCATGTGCAGGTGAATAAACTGAATCACCGTATCGAGTCCCTGGCGGGTCTTCAGATTCGTGAAGACAAAAGGCCGATCGCCCCGCATTTTCTTCGCATCGCGGTCCATCACCTCTAAGCTGGCCCCCACCATCGGCGCAAGGTCAATCTTGTTGATAATTAGCAGGTCGGATTTGGTAATTCCAGGGCCACCCTTGCGGGGAATTTTGTCGCCAGCGGCCACGTCAATCACGTAAAGGGTCAAATCGACCAGTTCCGGGCTGAAGGTGGAGGCCAGGTTGTCACCACCGCTTTCTACAAAAATCAGATCCAGCGTCTGGAATTGACGCTCCAGTTGTTCGATCGCCACCAGGTTGATCGAGGCATCTTCTCGAATAGCGGTGTGGGGACAGCCACCCGTCTCAACACCAATGATGCGATCGCTCGTCAATGCCTGACTCCGCATGAGAAACTGCGCGTCTTCCTGGGTGTAAATGTCATTGGTCACCACTGCAATGTTGAACTCATCGCGCATAGACTTACACAGCGCATCTACCAGGGCCGTTTTCCCTGAACCCACTGGTCCCGCAATTCCAACTCGAAAGGTGTGCATACGCCTGCCCCAATTTTGATCAAATTTGGTCTGAAAGTGTCCTGATTTTCTCCGATGACCGTGTAAACACTTATAAAAGTGTCTATTCCCCGGATTGTTTTTCAGGAAATCCCGAAACGTCCTTGTTGATCAAATTGTCGGTTAGAGGAACCAAAACAATGGAAACTTTAGGCTATCTTCAGGTTGCTGAGTTCTACCCCACTGCTCAATCTCAGGCTCCCCAGGCTCCTGTTCTGCGCCGAGTGAAATCCCACCAGACTAAAGTTTCTAACGGTATTGGCGATCGCCCCTCCCTTCACCCCATCTGGGACAATGCGATCACCTGCACCATGTTCTAAAAGGAAAAGTCCCCAATTCTGGAGGGCGCGACGCTACAGCGTCGCGCCCTCCAGAATTGGGGGTTTGGTTTTATACGGTAAAACCTTGAAGACTAACCCTTTGCCAGGACACCGTTCAGGAAAATATCGGCAATCCCCTCCGCCATCTCTTTCATTTCCTGGGGAGATGCCTCTTCTGTGAGGATGGTGCTGCGACTAAACCCCGCAACGGCAAACATTCCCAAAAAAACGCGTGCGACCACCTGGGGGTTCATGGGACGATAAATCCCCCGATCCATTGCCGTCTGGAAGAAGGCTTCGGCAACATCGGTCATTTTGTCAATCACTTCTGCCTGGATTCGATCACGCAAGTCTGGATGAAACTGTGCCTCCATAAAGCACACGCGCATCAGGTCGCCGTTCTGGTGCAGGTTTAGCATCCGCTTGCGCATGACCTGGGCGATCGCCTGGTAGCTGCCCATCTCGCTCAGCTCTGTCAGCAGATCGGTCAACAGTTCTACCCAACCCCTGGTTACCACTTCCACCAGGATCGCCTTCTTATTTTCGAAATGGCGAAACAGGGTTCCCTCTGCAACCCCCGCTGCTGCTGCCAGGTCGTGGGTTGTCGTGCCATCATAACCGCGTCGGGCAAACAGCCGCTGAGCGGCCTGTAAAATCCGATTGCGCGTTTCAGCTTCCGATGAGGGAGGCCGATTGAAGATCTGCATAGGCACCTCCGGTGGAGTGCATTCGAACCAATGCTGTATCAAACATTGTCATATGCCGGATTGAATAATCATCAATCCGTTCACAGAACATTACACCCACTTTGTCGATATACAGCGTTTTTCATGTTGGTGAGGTACGGGGGATGAGGGGGCAGGGGTTCCACCCCTGCCCCCTCAAGGGGGAATCACTCCTGCCCCCCTGCGCGCTTCTATCGATTTCAACTAACGGCCAGCATCTTCTGCCAGGGGGGGTCTCCGGTAATCAGGAGGGCGGCAACTTCACTATCGACAGGTATGGAGAAATAGTATCCCTGCGCATACTCGCACTGGAGCGATCGCAACTGTGCCAATTGCTTGTTGGTTTCGACACCTTCAGCGACCACCTCAATTCCCAGGTTCCAGGCCAGGGTCATGATGGTGCGAACGATCGCCAGTTGTTCGGCATCGCTGTCCAGCTTGTTGATGAAGGAGCGATCGATTTTCAGGGTGTCAATGGGGAAGCGATGCAGATAGCTGAGAGAGGAATATCCAGTGCCAAAGTCGTCAATGCAGAGCTGAATGCCCAGTTTGTGCAGATCGGTGAGGATGGCGATCGCCAGTTCGGCATTCTCCATCAGCATACTCTCGGTAATTTCCAGTTTCAGTTGCGCTGGTCTTAGCCGTGTTTCCTGTAAGACCGCCTGAATTTGCTCGACCAGTTTCGGCGTGAATTGTTTACCCGATACATTGACATTCACCACCAGCGGCGGGTTCAGCTCAAACTCCTCCTGCCACTGCTGCATTTGCCGACAGGCTTCCTGCAATACCCAGTGGCCGATGGAATAGATCAGTCCTGTGTCTTCGGCAATGGGGATAAACTCTATTGGCGACACCATGCCCCGTTCTGGGTGACGCCACCGAACCAGTGCCTCGAACCCCACCAGCTTTTGTGGATCACGCAACGCCACAACGGGCTGATAGTGTAACCGAAGCTCATCCCGCTCCACAGCCCAACGCAGATCTGTTTCCAGTTGCAGCAACGCCACTGCTCGCTGGTGCATGGTGGCGTTAAAGATTTCATAGCGTGCCCTACCCTGGGCTTTTGCCCGATACATGGCGGTATCGGCGTCGCGCAGCAGGTCCTCAGCCCATTCGTAGCTGGTGTTGCTGAGGGCAATCCCGATACTGGTACTGGTGAAAATTTCGTGACCTGCAACACTGAAGGGCCGAGCCAGTTCTACCTGGATGCGGTTAGCCACTGCAGTTGCCCCGGAGATCCCGGAGATCCCCTCCAGCAAAATGACAAACTCATCGCCCCCCAATCGGGCAAAGGTATCTCCCGGACGCAGGCAGTTAGACAACCGCTGGGCGATCGCCACCAGCAGACAATCCCCCACCATGTGCCCCAAACTGTCGTTGAGCACCTTAAACCGATCCACGTCCAGAAACAAAACTGAGAATAGAAACTGGGAGTCTCGCTGGGCAATCTCCAGCGCATGGCGCAATCGATCCATTAGCATTGCCCGATTGGGCAACCCTGTCAGACTATCGTGAAAGGCATCGTGGAGCAGTTGCTCTTCTGCCTGTTTCCGGCTGGAAATATCGGTTTGAGATCCCGCCATGCGGGTAGCATTGCCCTCGGCATCGCGCACGGCTAATCCCCGACTCAACATCCAGCGGTAGCAGTTGTTGCGATGCAGAATTTGATATTCACTTTCGAAGTGAGAGGTGTGGCCCTGCAGGTGCAGGTGCAGTTCACGTTTGACCCGCTGAATTCCGCTGGGATGAATCCGACCCAGCCAATCCTCAAGGGTGCTGCCAATCTCGTCCTCCTGAAATCCAAGCATGGCCTTCCAGCGAGGTGAGAAGTATACTTTCCCGGTCTTCAGGTTCCAGTCCCAGATACCGTCACTGGCTCCCTGCACAGCCAGCGCATAACGCTCCTCACTTTCTCGCAGTGCCTCCTCACTCAACTTGCGATCGGTGATGTCCTGAAACACTACTACCGTTCCCACTAATTGATCACCATTCCATATCGACTGACGAGTGGACTCTACCGGAAAGCTACTGCCATCTTTGCGCCATAGCACCTGATCCTTCGTGTAGCCTTCCTGCTCTGGTTGAAGCGGTTCGACCGCTGCACCCTGTAAAAATTGATAGGTTTGTCCCAGTACCTCAGCTTCACTGTAGCCCGTCAACTGAAGAAAGGCCGGGTTCACATAGACGATTGGATTCTGAGGTTGATTGGGGTCGGTAATCACAACCCCTGTCTTGAGGCTGGCGATCGCCCCTGCCAGTTGTCGCTTCTCATAAAGTACCTGCTGCAATTCACGCTGCACCTGCTGCCGTTCCACTCCGTAACGAATCACGCTTAGCAGCAGAGCGGGGGTTATTTCCTCTCGCACCAGAAAGTCGGCTGCCCCTTTTTGTGGCAGTGATTCTCCGACCTCTTGCGTCTCAACCAGCACGACCAGCGGTAGACATTGCTGATGACTCATCAGCGCTTGTATCCCTGCTATGTCTGCCCTAAAGATAGATTCCCCAACCAGACAAAGATCAAAGCGACTTACAGGATTAGAACCCGTATTCAGCATGTCCAGAACCGAACTCACACTCTCAACCCATTTCAGAGAAAGCGTTGCCCCTTGCACCTGCGAAAGCAACGATTTCATCTGAAAATATTCTTCTGCTCGCTCCTCAATCAGAAGCAGGTGATAGGTGTGGTCTGGCATAAACGCTGATTCGATGGGAGGCAGTTTGACAACTACGCTGGAATAACCCGTTGTTTGCTATAGTTCCCAGAAAAATCAATTCAAAGAGGGTTCAAGCATCTGAGACGTGATTCTAGTACCTGACTGCTTAAGTTTGCCGATGGTTAGTGATGTGGGGCGCGAAGCGCCCCACATCACTAACCATCGGTTTATTTCCGCCGTGTAGTACTAGCATTGCAAAAGTAAGCCTCTGTAACAGGAAGAAGGCTTCGCCCTAAACTGGGGGATACAATCTTGCCCCTACAGCACCTCTGGTTTGTTGTACTGGTATATCAAAACGAAAGTTTTGGAAAAGGTAAAGGGGGGGAACCCCTGCATAGGAGCAACGCCACACACTCCCTGTTCCAAGCTGTTTATGGCACTTTGCGCTGGAATAAAACCAAAGTTTTTGTTAAGAGCCGCGCTGAGCACGGCTCTTAACAAAAACTTTGATCCTCACGCGCTTGAAAAGCGCTGTATAAGGGCTGCATGTCGGCTGGATTAGCTTTGTAGTTCAAGACAGTAGGCTTTGACCTGAGCATCAATGCCAGTAATCGCTGTACCTACAACAACAGCATAGGCACCCAAGTCTAACGCCTGCCGAGCCATTTGGGGAGAGGAGATCCCCCCCTCACAGATAGCGGGTGTCCCCTGGGCTACCAGTTGTTGCAGCAGCTCAAATCCCGGTGGCTTATGCTGACGGGTTTCGGTGGTATATCCAAAGAGCGTCGTTCCCACCAGATCAACGCCTGCCTTGAGAGCGACGATCGCCCCCTCCAATGTGTCCACATCTGCCATCACTGGCTTTCCCAGTTCTTGACGAATCCGCTGGATCAAATCTTCCAGTGTCTCTCCACCCGGACGAGGGCGCAGCGTCGCATCGATGGCAATAATATCTGCTCCTGCCTCAGCGATCGCCACCGCCTGCTCAAACTGCGGCGTAATATAAACCTCCGACCCCTCAAACTGGCGCTTCCACAGTCCAATAATGGGAACCCCCACCCGCCGACGCACTGCTGCCACATGGGCCGGGGTATCAATTCGCACCCCCAATGCTCCCTGATTGACGGATGCCTGGGCGATCGCCGCAATTACCTCCGGCTCGTGCAACGGCGAATCCATCGGAGACTGACAGGAAACGACTAATCCTCCCCGCAGGGCCTCAACACACGCAGCGATCACCTTACCCATTTTCCCTCCTCGTAACTGGTACCGACAGTCTACCTGATTGGGCGATGAGCCACGACCCAGACCATCCTAAGATGCTGAGGTGTTGAGGGTGGATGGGTGGATGGGTGGATGAGTGGATGAGTGGATGAGTGGATGAGTACCCATGCTTTACAGGAGAACACAGACTTGTGATGAGACTGTTTCCCCCCCCTTTGTCTCCGCCATCCTTCACCCCCCTCCCTCTAAATCCCCTTAAAAAGGGGGACTTCCGGATCGGTTCCCCCCTTTCCGTCCTCGTTCCATGCCTCCGGCGTGGAATGCAAACCGGAGGCTCTGCCTCCATCGTTAAGCAGGAGGCAGAGCCTCCAGAAGCCCGTTTCCAGGCAGAGCCTGGGAACGAGGTAAGCCTGGGGCAACAGGGGGTTGACAAGCAAGATAATCGCTAATCTCCTCCTCCCCCTTCCCTATCCACCCACCTTGTTCTTGAGCCTGTCGAAAGACCCATCCTGTTCTTGAGCTTGTCGAAGGATCCACCCATCCACCCCATCCACCCATCCACCCATCCACCCATCCACCCATCCACCCATCCACCCATCCACCCACCCACCCATCCACCCATCCACCCATCCACCCATCCACCCATGCCCATCGACCTCTGGACCCGCACCAGCGGCACCTGGATCAATATCGCCACCGTCCTCCTTGGCACCGTCCTCGGCCTCAGCGTCGCCAACCGTCTCCCTTCCTCAATGCAGCGCATTATCACCCAGGGACTGGGACTAATCACCCTGTTTATTGGTATCAGCATGGCCAATAGCCTCACAAAAGTTCAGGGTGTCAAAGTAGACGGGGTCATCCTGGGCCTTCTCGCTCTCGTTTTGGGGGGGCTACTTGGAGAATTCTGGAAAATTGAGGAAAAGCTATCGGCAGCAGGTGACTGGCTGAAACATCGATTTAAGGGGAAAGGCCAGTTTACTGAAGGTTTTGTTGCTGCCAGTCTGTTGTTTTGCATTGGCCCAATGGCCCTGATCGGCAGCATCAACAACGGCCTTACTGGAGATGATCAATTGCTGACGCTGAAGGCAGTCATGGATGGGTTAGCGTCGATCGCCCTTACAGGTAGCTACGGCGTCGGCGTTGGCTTTTCTGCCCTCTCAATTTTAATTTATCAGGGGGGGATTTCCCTGGCAGCAGGTTTCATGGCGACAGCGCTGCCCGACCCGGCGACCAATCCTCAGGTACTGCTGCTGACTGGGGTAGGTGGCTTGATGATTCTGGGCATTGGGCTGATGCTGCTGGATATCGCCAAGGTCCGGGTGGCTTCCTTTCTTCCAGCACTGCTGGTAGCCCCAATAATTTATGGAATTGCCAGTTGGATAGGATAGATTCTTGTCAGGAGACTGTATTCAAGGAGTGTCCCATGACCGAATCTGCTAAGGCTCCCGTCAAAGTGTTGATTGTCGAAGATGATCCAATGATGCAGTTGGGTCTGGAACAGTCCCTTTCCCATCAATCGGGTATTACAGTAGTTGGACACGCCGACGATGGGTATCTGGCAGTGGAGGAGGCATTACGTCTGAAGCCTGACGTGGTGGTGATGGATATTGGCCTCCCTCGGATGGATGGCATTGCCGCCACCGAAAAAATCAAAGCAGAACTGCCGGGTGTGCGGGTGGTCATGCTCACCTCCCACACAACAGAGAATGAGGTCATCGCAGCGCTTTCTAGTGGGGCAGATGCGTATTGTGTCAAAGGAACAACCGTCGAGCGATTGCTGATTGCGATCGATGCTGCCTGTGAGGGAGCCAGCTACCTCGATCCTCATGTGGCCCGATTGGTCATGGATCATCTGAAAGCACCGACGCCTTCGCCCGACAGCACCCCACTCAGTCAGCTTTCCCAACGAGAACTGGAAGTATTGCGGTTGATGGTCGAAGGCCAGAGCAATCCTGAAATTGCAGCGGCACTCTATCTCAGCCCCAATACTGTCAAAACTCATGTGCGCGGCATTATGAACAAATTAGCGGTGGATGATCGGGTTCAGGCCGCCGTTGTGGCACTTCGGGCAGGTTTGGTTGATTAGGGGGATCTGGTACTACTAAGTAAGTAGGCGTGATTAAGCTTGAAATCCAAAAAGCTGTTCCGCCCGCTGCGCGGGCGGAACAGCTTTTTGGATTTCAACTTTTTCCACGCCCATTTACTTAGTGCAGCAAAACAAAAGTTTTGCAAGGGGTGAAGGGGTGATTCTTCCTTGAGGGGGTCATGGGGTGTGCCCCTTCTTGGGGGCTTCGCCCCCAAACCCCCCTGTTGCAGAACTTAGTGTTCGCAACACTAGTTCGCCAAGCGAACTTTGCCTGGTTGCCTGGTTGAAGTGGCGCTTTGCGCGCCACTTCAACCAGGCAACGGTTCTTTGGTGGACTACTACAGCACTTTTCGTAATGATTGGGATACAACGCTTTGCAAGCGTGTGTGGTACAAGATTTTTGTTGAGAGCCGCGCGGAGCGCGGCTCTCAACAAAAACTTTGGTTCTATCTCAGCGCAAAGCGCTGTATTTTAGAATTCTTAAGAATCTACCTCTTCCTGCGGAGGAGAGCCTTAAAGCTGAATGAAAAGCAATGCTTTTCGTCCTACAGCCTTTCCCAGGCTAATCAGGTACGGATTTCGGGGTGCAGGGGTGATTCCCCCTTGAGGGTGCAGGGGAAATCACCCCTGCCTGGGGGCAGTGCCCCCCTGTAACTCACCAGCGTGAAAAATGCTGTACCTGGATTATTTGCACTGATTATTCGCACTATTGAATCAAAATCAATCTCAGGTTAAAGTCGAAAGACAAATCTACCGTCTAGAATCGATATTATCCTGATAAAGAGCAATTCGGCTGATAAGTGAGTATAAGTTCCTACTTTGCTTCTGTGGACGATCCTGCGCAATCTGTTACAACGATTATGACGGTTTTGGGAAAGACCAACAGTGTGGCTCTATTTCCCTGGATGTTAAGCCTGCCCCCCAGGATTGTTTAGGACTCTCTCTGTATCTCGTGAATTGTACAGGACTCGGCATTCCCGTTTGGGAGTGTTATCCTCGGTTGAGCCTCTTGTAGTTTAGCATCGACGTTTATCTGGTTTGCCTAAGCCCCCCTAACCCTATAGGCGCGGTGCAACGTTTTGGATAGCCTTATGACGACGCTTGAAGAAATTTACCAATTCTTTCAAAATCCTCCACCGTTCTACCTGAACAAGGAGTTGGCGGTTTGCTATGTACTGGCGGTGTTGAACCAGCAAGATTCCTACGGAACCGAGTTGATTCAACTCCTTGAAAACCAGTACCCCAGCTATCGCCTTTCTGACACGGTTCTGTATAGCGCCTTGAAATTTCTGGAAGATACGAACGCGATCACCGGATATTGGAAAAAGGTCGAAGGACGGGGGCGGCCCCGTCGTATGTATCAGATCACTCCTGAATGGAAGGAGCGATCGCAAGATCTGGCAAGGCTGTGGTACGACTACACCCACAGTAGCGGAGCAGCCCCAGCAGTTGCCACCACAAAGGCAGCTCGCTAATGCTGGAAGGGTTTCTAGCAGAGGGGTGCGACAGTCGTGGGGATGGGTGTAGGGTAGAATAGTGCCTTTGCGAACCACCCTTGTAGCTTTTATGCAAATGCCTGTCCTTTCGTCCACTGTTCTGTTGACACTGCTATTGTCCGTAGGGTTGTTTTTCTTCATCCGTGCCTCCACCAAAGACCGAATTGAGGTGGCACGGCTGGTATCCAATCAGCCTGAAGCCTCTCTGCTAGAACAGATTCAGAACTATTTCACAGGTCGGGCTTACCGGATTGCAGCAGTTGATGCGGAGCACAATCTGGTGACGTTCGAAGGGATGGTTCGTCCCAGCGTTTTTCTGGCAGTGTTTCTGACGCTGCTGGCTGTCGTTGGTATTCTCTGTCTGGTGCTGGTACTGGCGGTACTGCTGCCGCAGTGGGCAGCGTTTTTCTACCTGCTGCTGTTGCTTGCCCCCCTGGCGGGTGCGTTTTACTGGAAAAAATCGATGCGCCCCGAACAGGTTTCACTGCGGGTTGAATCGCTATCAGAAGATGCCGCTTCCCCCCGTCGGGTGCTGACGGTCACAGGCCACCGGGATGAACTGGCAGAACTTCAGCGATCGCTGCGGTTGCAGCCTCTGGAGGGTGAATAAGTCTTTGCTTTAGGCGAGAAGGGGTGGTGCTCAGCGTTGCCCCTTAGCGTCTCAGTTGCTATTAAGTTCCTGGACTTTTGACTAAATTGTGCCGATTTTTCTTGAAACGCTTACTGTGTCAGCGTTTCAAGAAAAATCGGCGCTAAAATTAAGTTCGCCACACAACGCTCTTGTAGAGAGCATTGCGCGGCATTGTAGAAAAAATAGTCAAAACTCCAGTAAGAGCCTATCCGAAAGCCCAAATTCTGGCAGGTGCGACGCGATCGCGTCGCACCTGCCAGAATTTGGGCTTTCGGTTTTCTGATAGGCACTAAGTTACAGCGCAAAGCGC
>CAZVXA010000079.1:0-1543 GCA_964630955.1 uncultured bacterium
CCCAGTTTTCGTTTGGCGCGGCTTCGCCCCGCCAAACGAAAACTGGGATTTTATTTTATGGCAAGCCCCTAAGGAGATTTCTACAAAAGAAGATACCCATTGTGTGGGCGGTTCCCCCCGCTACGCGGGGATATGTGATTAGCGTTTCTTGCGTGCCCCTGCGCCACAGGGGCACGCAAGAAACGCTAAAAATAGGTTTTCGGATTCCAGTCTGGGCGACGCCCAGGCTGGAATCCGAAAACGCTAAGCAGATAGATACGGGGGGAACCGCCCACACAACGCAGGTCATTTCATTGCTGGAAATCTCCTACAGCGTTTTTCAATCTGGTGCACCACAGTTTTTGGGGAGAGAGCCGCGCGGAGTGCGGCTCTCTCCCCAAAAACTGTGGTTTACCGAAGCGCGAAGCGCTGTAAGAACCAATTCGGGCTATTCTGCAATCAGAATGTCCGGCACTGAATATGCCCTCTCCTTCTGTTCCCAAAATTATTTTGGACACTGACCCCGGCGGCGACGATAGTTTTGCGTTCCTATGGCTGCTGAGTCTGGTGAAACAGGGGTTGGCAGAACTGGTAGCAGTTACAACCGCAGACGGTAATGTTGCTGCCTCCCAAACGTTCTACAACGCCAGCCAGATTCTAAACCTGACGGGGTATCGCGAGATTGAGGTTGGGCGAGGCGTATTGATGAAACAACCTGCGGCTGAAGATGCCTCTCACATCCACGGTTCTGATGGCATGGGCGGCCTCTCACAAACGCTGCCGGCTCCCACCCATGACTATGCTGCAGCCCGCTCATCTGAGAATATTTTGATCGATCGCCTCCAGTCTCATCCTGGAGCCATCACACTGGTGGCGATCGGGCCGCTCACCAACCTGGCGGCTGCGGAGGAGAAATACCCTGGGATTTTAAAACTGGCAAAGGAAATCGTGATCATGGGCGGTGCATTTCTGCAACCCGGCAACGTCACCCCTCACGCAGAATTTAATATCTGGTTCAATCCAGAAGCTGCCGCAACAGTGTTCAACAGTCGGGATGACCTGATGGTAATTCCTCTGGATGTCACCCGACGGCTGATTTTTACGCAGGAGATGGCACAGATGGTCGGTCAGACTGCTCCCGGCAGTCCACTGGTTCAATTTATAACTGACCTTTGTGGATTTATGACCGGAACCGCCATGAGCTACCGGGAGACAGGCCGGATTCCGGGGTTTCTGGTACATGATGCTGCTACACTGGCCTACCTGTTCTACCCGGAAACACTGCTAATGCAGCGGGCAAACGTGCAGATCGAAACACAGGGAGAATGGACGCGGGGACAAACAGTGTGCGATCGCCGTCTCTGTGCTAAACCCAATGCAAACGCCTGGGTCGCGCTGCAAGTCGATGAAACCCGGTTCTTTACCTGTTTTCTGGAGGATTTGAAACTTCTGGTTCAGTGAGAGGTGGTGCAGTGCAAAGCACAGCACCACCAAAAAAATGAAAATAACAACATCAACAATAACATAAAAATATTTTAAATGTTGTTTTATACAGTAATAAAAA
>CAZVXA010000079.1:1553-13042 GCA_964630955.1 uncultured bacterium
CTCAATGCTTTTCACCCCGTTTTTTTTCCTTTTTTTGGTTTTTTTTTTAATTTTGTGTTTTTTTGTTTGTGGGTCCTGTCAAACCCACTCCACCACCTCTCACTGGAAATTCACTCCTTCACCTTGACCTTCAAATTGTTGTCAAGGTTGTTGTATCCGGTAATAAAGCCGTTCTTCAGATCAACCGAGCTATTACCATAGCTTAGCGTTTCAGAGCAGGTAATATTGTCCACTTCAATTTGCGTTGGAGTACCCTGGACGCGGAACAGGTCTTCTCGTGTGGAATCCAACGACCAGTAGGGGCGGTCTGAGGTCTTGCCGATGGGAAGGGTCTGCACCCGTAAGTTCTCATCGAAGTTGCTGTAGCCCGTTACCCGATTGTTGGTGAGTTCAATGCTGCTGTTGCCATAGTAGAGAAACTCCTGCCTGGAGGAGTCATACCGGGCGACGCGGGTGGGGGTACCCTGGAGATTGAAGACCTCTTCTTTGGTGGAACCCAAACTCCAGTGGGAATCTCTGCCGCTGACGGGTTGCGGTAGCTTGGGGGTGATCCTCAGGTTGCGATCGCCATCCTCGTAGCCAACCACCACCCCGTTTCTCAGCTCCACCAAACTTCCCCCGTAGCGCAGCACCTCTTTGCACAGGGTGTCCTGTCGATCGATTGAGGAGGGTTCTCCCTGAATAGCAATGACCTGCGTCCGACGTGAACCGATTGACCAGAGAGTGTCGATTACAAGGGATTGGGAGGATTCCTGGGCTTTGCGTCGGGCGTACTGCAAATTGCGCTCGTAATCTGCAATCCGAGACTGGGCCACGTCATACCGTTCGTAGGAAGTCGGAACCTGCCGCATCAGGGCGATCGCCTCCTGCCACCAGGTAGCGACGGCCTGCCACTCCTGGGCCGACTGTGCCCTCTGGGTCAAATCGGCGGCACTGATGGCCCGATTGACGGCCCAGCGGAATGGTTCAGACTTTTCGACTCCTACACTCGTATGGTCACTCAGATGAATGTCTTGCATTGCAACCATCACTGCGAAACCGACAATCGCTCCAAGTACGCCAAATGCCAGTATCGGTGAGGTTAATACCTTGGTGAACTGTCTGCGGCGTCGAGGGAGCGGAGGCGGCAACTGCCCCATAAACTCCATCTCATAATAGAGATCTCTCCTGTCCCTGCCGTTAGCCTTAGCGCCGCGTCGGTTTTTCATGCTGGTTTCAAAGGATACATGCAATGGGTCAAACATCCCCAGTATATTCAGTGAAAACGCTGGAGTAAACTAAATTTTTGATAAACTCTGACGACGAGATTCAGTAATCTCCAGGGCATTAATCAGTAGGTCAAATTGACTGGACTTTTGACTAAATTGCGCCGATTTTCCCTGAAACGCTGATGCAGTCAGCGTTTCAGGGAAAATCGGTGCCAAAATAAATATGCCGCGAAATGCCCTCTCAGAGGGCGTTTCGCGGCATTGTAAGTAAGTGGGTGTGGAAAAAGTTGAAACCCCAAAAGCGATTCCGCTTGCGCAGCGGGCGGAATCGCTTTTGGGGTTTCAAGCTTAATCGCGCTTATCTATTTAGGAAAAATAGTCAAAACTCCAGTAACTCAGGTGGGATTTAAGTGTCTATCCGAAATCTGAAAACCCAAATTCTGGAGAGCGCGACGCTGTAGCGTCGTGCCCTCCAGAATTTGGGTTTTCAGATAGGCTCTAAGTATCGAGACTGCTGCCAGCAATCACGGCTCCCTGCAACTGCAGATCGCGCAAAGTGGCGCTGTGGAAGAGGGCCTTATTAAGAATGGCCCAGCGAAAATCGACTTCAAGGAGGTTCGCCTCAGTAAAATCGGCCTCTGCCAGGTATGCACCTGTGAGGTGAGTTCGCACCAGGTTAGCCTTTGTCAGGTTAGCGCTGTAGAGAAATGCTCTGACCAGTTCGGCTTCGTAGAGATTAGCCTTGCTGAGGTTGGCATGGTTCAGAGTGGCACGATGCAAGTCAGCATGGCTGAGGCTGGTGCGTTCAAGTTGGGCATGACTGAGGTCGGCCCCCCGCAGGGAAGCAGTACTAAAATCAGTGCCGATCAGGTTGGCATAGCTGAGGTCAGCTCCCCGCAGGTTGGCCCCTTTCAGGTTGGCTCCGATCAGGTTGGCGTGCTGGAGATTAACCCCACGCAGATTGGCTCCACTGAGATCTACCAGGGGCAGGTCAAAGCCGGACAAGTCTGCGTGGCTGAGGTCGGGTTGAAAAGGATGGGGTTCCATGCGCACAAACGATCGCCCCAATCGCCACGCCTGCCATCGCTCTGCTCCCTGCCGCAGCGCTGTCAGATCTTCCGCCCTCGCCATCGTTATTCCACCCGGTCAGAAAAGGACGTTCGCCCTTGAACGCTTTCCATTGATGCGATCACTGCTTTGGATGCCGCAATAATATCGCGCTCTTCGCCGCCCAGGTAAAGGCGACCAAAACTGCCAACAGCAGAGACCTGCAAAATATTGATCAGTGCTGCTTTTTCAGCTTCGTTGGCGGCAAGGGCGGCGTAGGCGGCAGGTTCGACTTCCAGAATATAGAGAGTCTGGCCTGAGAGCAGCATCTGGCCGCGACGGTTGCGGTTGATCATCTGGGTCTGGTGAGCGTCGATGTTGCGAATAATCTGGCTGGAGATGATGCGGGGTTTGATGCAGTCGTCGGAGCGAACGCCGAGAAATTCCAGCATTGCGCGCCCGGCAGCCTGGGTTTCGCCCTGGTTGCTGGAGTGGACTTCGAGTAGACCGTAGAGGCGTTCAATGAAAAGAACCCCCGGACGGACAACGGCGGATTTGAGAGCAATGTCCATCAGGCGATTGATCTCGATGCCGGGGGAGATTTCAATCCAGAGGGAGGCATCGCCGGGTAAGGGCAAAAATCCCAGGGCCACGGTGCCGAGGTAGGCGGCGTGTTGGGGTTGGAGGCGGTCGATGTAGACGTAGCTGCGGAGATCAATGCCCAAAGTGGAAGCCAGAGGTTAGGAACACACAATCAGTATAAAGCTTTATCAATGGCAGTAGGGGAGGATTTGTTATGCCTTTGGTTGGGGGTTTTTGGGGCTGGGGTTGTTGGCGGAATTGTTGGTGGAATTGTTGGCGGAATTGTTGGCTGCGAACCATGCTTTTGGGGGGCGGCTTGCCCCCACCCCCCCGCTTGGGGACGACCGCGTCCCCAAACCCCTCCGATGAGGTTACTCGTGGGTGGCCAGCGGCCCACAGCGCGTTACCCACGATCGCAATAGGGCTGAGTCATGAGCAACTTCAGGTGAAGTTAAACTCCGTTGTCAGAAGTAGCGCAATGCTAAGCATTGCGCTACTTCTGACAACGGAGTTTAAGCAAGCATCCCACAGGAAAAGCTTCAGTCGCAAAAACACAGTTCCCTGAGCGAAGCTGAAGGGAGCGGAGTCAAAGGGAACGGTTACACAGCATCAAAACGCTTCAGCCACAGGTTCAGCGCCCCAGACTTTCCTTAAGGGGGATACCCCTACAAAAACTTCTCCAGGCCGTAGACCAGATTCTTCAGGTGGATGATTTTG
Organism: uncultured bacterium; assembly: GCA_964630955.1. GTDB lineage: Bacteria > Cyanobacteriota > Cyanobacteriia > Elainellales > Elainellaceae > CAZVXA01. Next base: position 5,108 of record CAZVXA010000079.1, read on the forward strand.
CGGATGGTCAACAGGACACCGGGCATATAGCAGGAGCGATCGCTCGTATCATGTCGGAGCGTATAGATCTGGCCTGCTGCACCAAAAATCACCTCCTGGTGAGCGATCAAACCCGGTAGGCGGACGCTGTGGATGCGGATGCCTTCGCCTGCTTCTGCGCCTCTGGCTCCGGTGAGGGTTTCTTTTTCGGTGACAAGGGGAGTGTTGAAGGGTTTGCCGAATTCGGCCAGCATCTGGGCGGTCTGTATAGCGGTACCGCTGGGAGCGTCGGCTTTCTGGTTGTGGTGCAGTTCGATAATCTCGACGTGGTCGAAGTACTGGGAAGCCTGAATCGCCGCCTGCTGGAGCAGCACCATGCCAATAGAGAAATTGGGGATGATGGCGACGCCGAGGCTGGATTTGTCAGCAAATTCGGCCAGTTCATCAATCTGCTCTGGGCTGAGCCCCGTGGTGCCGACAACCGGGCGGACTCCGTAGGCGATCGCCGATCGCACATTGTCGTACACAAAATCGGGGTGAGTGAAGTCCACCATGACCGGGAGTTGTTTCTCCTGGGCGGCCATGCAGAGGGTCGCCTGCAGGTCGTTGAGAATGGGCACCTCCAGCGGTTCGATGCCAATGACTTCGCCAATGTCTTTGCCCTGGACTTCGGGACTACGGTCAAGCGCTCCCAGCAGGGTCATGTCAGGGGCAGCGGCGATCGCCTTCACAACTTCGCGCCCCATTTTGCCAACTGCACCATTGACCACGACTGGAATTGGAGCCTGGGTCATTCTCTACTCCTTGATCCACTGCTGGGGATAGGTATCGGTAATCCACTGGTAGCCATTATTGACCAGCCAGTAGGTCATGTCGCCCTGGTTGAGACTGGCGAAGACGGGGGGGGTGCTACTGGAGGGAACAGCTTTAAACCGGGCTGTGGGATCGTCGGGGTTAAAAATGACCGTGACCATCTGGGGAGTGAGAAGCTTTCCATTGTCAGACATGGGCCGCACCAGTTCACTTGCAAAAGGTTATTCCCCTGATCAAAGCGGCTTGTGGGACTACAGTCAACCCACTGCTGAACAGCAATCCATCTGGTGCCGGATCTGTTGTTTGACGGATTCATCCAGCAGATGGCGAACTCTGGGGGAAGCCACCCCGTTACACAGGAGTCCCTGCTGCTGCTGGAAGCGCTGTACGGCTCTCAGCGTCAGAGGACCAAAGAACTCGCTGATGGGGAGTTGAGCGTTCAGGACGAGGTTGAGGCTGTGTTGCAGGTTGCGGATCAGCTGGCGGGCTTTTTCTTGAGTCAGGCGATCGGGAAAGCCAGAGATGGGAAGTCCATAGCTGACCTGAAATTCTCGAATCGCAGCCTGAGTCCGCAGATCTAAAACATTGGTGCGGTTACCGTCGATCTCGTCGGGTTCGAGATGATATCCCAGCCCGTGAAGAGCGGCTTTGAATTGCCGGAGTGTGTAGGGCGTATCCATAGCGGTGCAGGCGAGATGCCATGAGTGCCAATAGTTTCAACTCTACGATCGGGAGGGGCGATCGCACTTCCTCCAGCGGGATCAACCGCTATCACCCAACAGAGTGAAGAGGGATAAATAACACTCCATGCTCCGTTATATTTGCAAGCAGCTCTCAGGCACAAAGCAAACTTAACCCCCACATAACCTTTCAATTAACTTACGAAAGCGAACAGGATGTACTCTGTAGTCCTAGCAGTTGTAGTTGTAAATGTTTTAGGGTGCGATCGTAGTTCTATACTGCGGCAGCTATTTCTTAAATCTAAGCATTCTTCCACCTGCAGGACTCCCTGATGAGAAGCGCGTTATCAGCACTTTGGTGTTTGGGGAAGTGCCCCCACTGAGAGGTAAAGCGTTGCAAACAGGGTCAGATTCTGAACTACACCACGGCAAAGCTTAACTGCACCTTAATCTTTGAATTAGGACTGCTTAATCGTTTGGACGGTTAATTTGAGATGTGGTGAAGTGCCAAAAGTTTGATTTCTTACACGTATTGAGGAGAGCAACAATGGAGTTTTCCGGATTGATGGATCGCCGCAAATTTATCCGTAATGGTCTGCTATTTACAGCAGGCGCGGCGGCGACTGGTCTGGGTCCTATCCTGACCGCTGAAGAGGCTGACGCACAGAGATCAATTACTTTGAGCGGCGCGGGCGCTACGTTTCCAGCTCCTCTTTATGAGCGCTATATTCGTGAGTTCACCCGTGCCAACCCCAACATTCGGGTAAACTACCAGCCCATCGGCAGTGGTGGTGGTATTCGCCAGGTCATTGCAGGCACTGTCGATTTTGGTGGAAGTGATGCTGCAATGACCGATGCTCAGATCTCCCAGGTGTCCCGTGGGATCATCCTGGTTCCTACCGCTGGGGGAGCTGTTGTTCTCGCCTACAACCTGCCGGGAGTGAGCAATTTGCGCTTACCTCGTGCTGTTTACCCTGAGATTTTCACAGGTCGCATTAACCGCTGGAATGATTCTAGAATTGCACAGGCCAATCCTGGCGTGAATCTTCCGAACTTGCCAATTCGCCCCGTCGTTCGAGCAGACAGTAGCGGTACAACGTTTATCTTCACGAACAACCTGAGCGCAGTGAACCCCTACTTCCGTGGTCGGGTCGGCGTGAGTACCGCCCCTCGATGGGCAGGGATCAACCCTCTGACAGGTCGTGGAAATGCTGGAGTCGCTGCCCAGATCCAGAGAACACGAGGTGCAATCGGCTATGTCGAACTTTCCTATGCTCAGGAAAACCGGATGGCGGTTGCGCCAATCCAGAATAAGGCGAATCAATACATCACCCCATCTGTCGCTTCAACCGAAGACGCCCTCGAAACCGTAACCTTCCCTGAAAACTTCCGGGTGTTCGTCGCTGATCCTGCTCGGGGCTATCCCATCTCTGGCATGACCTGGATAATGGTCTATCGTCGTTACACTGAACCGGGCAAGGCAGATGCGATTAAGAGATGGATCCGGTGGTGTCTGACCGATGGTCAGCGGATTAACAACACGCTGGCATACACCAAAGTTCCTTCAGCCGTTGCGGCACGGGCAGTTGCGGCTGTAAACAGCGGAGTTCAGGGTCCCTAGAAAATGAGGTAGAGACTGAGGCAACAACAGTAAGTTCATCGTTTTACTTACTGTTGTTGCTTTGTTGATAGGCTAGAAGCAAGCTCACGAGTAAGATATGGCGAACGCATTTGATCCGACTCCTGGTTCTGAGTTGCTTCCTCTGGGTTGGGAGGCGGGTGAATTCGATCTTTCCGAAACCAAGGGAGACAAACCCTGGTTAGACTACGGCTTTACTATTCTGGTTCTGTTGAGTTCGCTCCTCATCGCTCTCATCCTAATCTGGATGATATTTGTTGTTGGCCAGCAGGCGCTACCCGCAATCCAGCAGTTCGGTCTAGGGTTCTTGACGGGTACGATTTGGGATATTCCTGGGCTTGTGTTTGGTGCATGGCCTTTTATCTATGGCACACTGGTAAGCTCCTTAATCGCACTGCTCCTTGCCGTCCCTGTTGGGGTTGCTGTGGCCTTAATGACAAGCGAAAATCTTTTACCAACCTGGGTGAAGTCGCCACTTGCTTTTGTTGTTGAGCTGATTGCGGCAATCCCCAGTGTCATCATCGGACTTTGGGGAATCTTTGTCTTAACGCCTGCCCTCGACCCGTTCATGCTCTGGTTGCACGAGAGATTTGGATGGTTCATCCTGTTCAGTACTCCACCTCTTGGGTCGAGTATGCTGATCGGTGGCATCATTCTGGCAATTATGATTTTGCCGACCATGTCTGCGATTAGTAGAGAGGTATTGCTGGCAGTTCCTCCGCAGATTAGAAGTGCTTCAATGGCGTTGGGGGGAACTCGTTGGGAAACAATTTTTCGAGTGATCATTCCAACTGCGGCTTCCGGGATGATGGGTGCTGCCGTGTTGGCTTTGGGGCGTGCATTGGGTGAGACAATGGCCGTCACAATGGTGATTGGGAATACGATTCAGTCCAGTCCTTCTCTATTAGAGCCAGCCAGTACAATCGCCTCTGGTATTGCACTACAGTTTCCTGAAGCGCTTGATCCTCTGCACATCGGAGCATTGATGTATCTTTCCTTGATTCTGTTTGTTCTGACGCTGTTAGTGAACGTTGGTGCAGTGTTGATTGTCAGGTTGATTGCGGGTGTAGAGGTTGGCTCTTTGAGGAGCGGCTGATTATATGGAGCAGTCAACGTATCAGATTCTTGCACTTAATTGAAATCACCTAATCATTGTCCTTATGAATTCCCCTGATCTTGCAAGTGATGTTAATCTCGAAACGCCACTCCCAGTAAAGCGCCAGTGGTTCAATTCGGGTATGACAGTGCTGGCGATTGTAATGTCTATTTTTGCCATTACACCGCTGTTTGCACTAGTCTGGGAAATTGTCAGCCGGGGAATAGGGAATTTTGGTATCGACTTGTTTACGGCAACACCTGCCGCGATGGGTGAAACGGGGGTGGTCTCTGGTTTTGCAAATGCCATACAGGGCACCATATACATGACTTTCCTGGCTAGCCTGGCCAGCATTCCGATTGGCATCATGGCAGCTATCTTTCTATCAGAATTTGGACAGTTTGGGCAATTAAGAGCAATCATTCGATTCATACTGACGGTATTGAGCGGTGTTCCCTCGATTGTTGTCGGCGTTTTTGCTTATGCTCTGATCGTTCTGAACGGGATTGCTGGTCAGAAGGGGTTCTCGGCGATCGCTGGTAGCTTTGCGCTCATGGTGCTGATGCTGCCCATCATTGCTCTTGCATCTGAGGAAGCGCTAAAGCTGGTGCCAGTGAACCAACGGTTGGCATCGTCTGCTCTGGGTGGAAATCGCTTCAATACAATTTTTAGGGTTGTTCTCCCAGCAGCTCTTCCAGGTATCACGACCGGGGTTCTTCTGGCAGTTTCTCGCGCTGCCGGGGAAACAGCTCCGCTAATCTTTACAGCTTTGTTTAGCCTGGACTGGTTCAATGGTTGGTTTGAGCCAACTGCTTCAATGCCAGTTTTAATTTACAACTACGCCAGTTCTCCGTTCGTCGAGCAGAATGATCAGGCATGGACGGCTGCTCTCGTCCTGCTCATGATGGTTTTATTGGTCAATGTTTTGTCTCGCATCATCATTCGCAAGCGTTTTAGCCGATAACTTCACTGTTAAACTATGTCACCTGATTTTGTCCAACCCTACTCCGGTACAGGCTCTTCCTTGAATCCTTCTTCTTCCGAGACCATGCCTGCGATGCGAGTGTCTAACCTCGACTTCTACTACGGCACCCGGAAGGTTTTGAATTCCGTTTCGATGGACATTGCCCAGAACAAAGTAACCGCGCTGATTGGCCCTTCAGGATGTGGAAAATCAACTTTCATCAAGTCATTAAACCGAATTGGTGAGTTAGAAACTGAGGTTCACATTAAGGGCAAGGTTGAGTTTTTTGGTCAGGATGTTTACGGTAGCCGGGTGAATCTCAACCAACTGCGTCGGCAAATTGGGATGGTGTTCCAGAAGCCCAACCCCTTTGGAATGAGCATCTATGAGAACGTTGTCTATGGGGCGCGGCTAGTGGGGATCAACAGCAAAACAAAATTGGATGATATTGCTGAAACTGCTCTGAAAGGTGCTGCTCTGTGGGATGAGGTCAAGGACTATCTCAAGAAGCCTGCTTTGGGACTCTCCGGTGGTCAGCAGCAGCGCCTCTGCATCGCCCGCGCCCTGGCTGTGAAGCCCAAAGTCCTGCTGATGGATGAACCCTGCTCAGCTCTTGACCCGATCGCCACGCTCAAAATTGAAGAACTGATTCACTCGCTCAAGGACGAACTGACGATTGCGATCGTCACCCACAATATGCAGCAGGCGTCACGGGTTTCAGACTTCACTGGTTTCTTCAACACTGACGAAAGCCGCATTGGCCAAATGGTCGAGTTCGGCCCCACTGAAAAAATCTTCCGAGCTGCCGAGGATGAGCGCACGCGGGACTATGTGGCGGGACGATTTGGTTAAGATGCAGTCCTCTAGCGCCTCTGTTAAACTGACACCCCCCTGAGGCGATTAAAGTTGAAAGCCCAAAAGTTGTTTCCCCCGCAGTGCGGGGGAAACAACTTTTGGGCTTTCAAAAAATAAGTATGCGTTGGGCTAATGAAACTCACATTAAGATGGCAAAGGAGGCGCTTTACTTCTGCTTGCGCCCTTGAGTTCCACCATGACCGCCACCAACCCCACCCACATCTCTACTCCACTCCCCCTGCGTCGGCCTGAGCTGCTGGCCCCCGCTGGAAACTGGGAATGCGCCAAAGCTGCCGTTGAGAATGGAGCAGACGCGATCTACTTTGGGCTGGAACAGTTCAACGCTCGAATGCGGGCGCAAAATTTTACCGCCGCAGACCTGCCACAGTTAATGGAGTTCCTGCATCTGCGCGGGGTTCGGGGCTATGTCACGGTGAACACGCTGGTGTTTGCTGGGGAGTTGCAGGAGGCAGAGCAGTACCTCCGCACCATCATTACAGCGGGGGTGGATGCCGTGATTGTGCAGGATGTGGGCATCTGTCGGTTAATCCGCCACCTGTCACCCGATTTTCCGATCCACGCCTCCACCCAGATGACCGTCACCAGTGCAGCGGGAGTCGCTTTTGCCCATGACCTGGGCTGTCAACTGGTGGTGCTGGCGCGGGAGTGTTCGCTCCAGGAGATTAATAAAATTCAGCAGCACCTGGGCAACCGCCAGCTTTCTCTGCCGCTAGAAGTCTTCGTCCACGGCGCACTGTGCGTTGCCTATTCGGGCCAATGCCTCACCAGTGAAGCGCTGGGGGGCCGTTCCGCCAATCGGGGCGAGTGCGCCCAGGCTTGCCGAATGCCCTACGACCTGATTTCCGATGGTGAGACGGTGAACCTGGGCGATCGCAAGTACCTCCTCAGTCCACAAGACCTGGCAGGTCTGGACGTACTGCCAGATCTGATAAAAGCAGGCGTGACCAGTCTCAAAATCGAAGGCCGCCTGAAAGCACCGGAATACGTTGCGAATGTCACTCGCGTTTACCGGGAAGCACTGGATCGGCTGATGGGAGAGAGAGAAAGTCTTTCGACAGGCTCACGAACAGAGAGGGTAGACGGGCGAGAGGGAGAATCTCGCTATCAGTTGGAAATGGCCTTCTCTCGCGGGTTGTACACGGGCTGGTTTCGCGGCATCGACAACCAGGAACTGGTTCATGCCCGGTTCGGCAAAAAGCGGGGGGTGTTTCTGGGTCAGGTGACTCGGATTCGAGGCGAGCAGGTCTTCTTGCGGCTGGAGGCACCGCTGAAGCCTGGGGATGGCGTGGTCTTTGATAACGGTAATCCCCAGGCCAATGAAGAAGGTGGACGGGTCTATGCCGTCGAAACGCGAGGCATGGAAAGTGCGATTACCTTTGGGCGACGAGATGTCAACCTGAATCGGTTACGAGTGGGCGATCGCCTCTGGAAAACCAGCGACCCAGAGCTGGATCGTCAGCTCCGGCAGACCTACAGCGGCGACACCCCCAAATTTCAGCGCCCCATTTCCATTGAGGTGTATGGAGAAATGGGGCAAAACCTGGTGGCGATCGCCCGTGATGAATTGGGCCACGTCGTGCAGGCCGAATCTACCATGCCCCTGGTCACCGCCCAAACCCAGCCTTTAACCGTCGAAAAACTGCGAGAACAATTGGGACGCCTGGGTAACACCCCCTTCCGCTTAGACACGCTCAAATCAGAACTCACCGATCACGTCCTCCTCCCCCTCAGCGAACTCAACCGCCTGCGCCGCGATCTGGTCACCCAACTGGAAACTCTCCGCGCCCACCCCAAACGCTGGCAGATCAACCCCTCCACCTCCTACAGGGATCTTCTCCCATCCACCCATCCATCGCACAGACGTTCCACGGAACGTCTCTACCCATCC
>CAZVXA010000079.1:13142-28090 GCA_964630955.1 uncultured bacterium
TCTCCCATCCACCCATCCATCGCACAGACGTTCCACGGAACGTCTCTACCCATCCACCCATCCATCGCACAGACGTTCCACGGAACGTCTCTACCCATCCACCCATCCATCGCACAGACGTTCCACGGAACGTCTCTACCCATCCACCCATCCACCCATCCTCCCATCCACCCATCCATCCTCCCCATCCCTCATCGTCCTCACCCGCTCCCTCCCCCAACTTCAGGCCGCTTTCTCCCTCGACGTGCAAACCCTCTACTGTGAATTTGAAGACCCGCGCAAATATCGGGAAGCCGTCTCCTGGGTGCGTTCTCAATCAGAATTAACTGGGGCGACTTCTGAAATCTGGGTGGCTCCTCCCCGCATTACCAAGCCAGGGGAGAACTGGATTTTGCAGCAGGTGAAATCCAGTCAGGCGGACGGCTACCTGATCCGCAACTACGACCATCTGGAGTTCTTTGCAGATCAAAGATGCATTGGTGATTTCTCCTTTAACGTCGCCAATCCTATCACTGCACGTTATTTTAAGGAGCAATTTCACCTGGAACGACTCACTGCTTCCTATGATCTAAACATTCAACAGCTCGAAGATTTACTATCATCCTGCCCGTCAGACTGGTTTGAAATTACCATCCACCAGCACATTCCCATGTTTCACATGGAGCATTGTGTATTCTGTGCTTTTTTGTCAGATGGCACCGATTACACAAACTGTGGTCGCCCATGTGAACAGCATCAGGTGAAACTGCGCGATCGCGTGGGTACTGAACACATCCTCCAGGCCGATGCAGGCTGTCGCAACACAGTCTTTAACGGCACGGCACAAACCGGAGCCGAGTTTGTTCAGCGGTTACTGGCGCAAGGAGTGCAGCAGTTTCGGCTGGAGTTTTTGCAGGAGACCCCGGAGCAGGTGAAGGCGATCGTACAACGATATCGTCAACTGCTGCGAGGGGAGATCACCGGAGGCCAACTCTGGCGCGATCTAAAATTGCAGAGTCAACTGGGCGTAACACGGGGGCCATTACAGTAATGGTAAATTCTGTCTTTCTCAAATCACTCTGGCGAGCGCTCCAGCGGTGGATGGCGCAACTGCTAGTGCTGCTTACCCTGTGGCTACTACCCCTGCGGACGCTGTTGGTGAACTGGCGATCGCAAGAGTTGGCGCGATCGCCAGTTGCGTCATCGGTGATACCCTTTCCCGCTGTGGTGCCGGAACGGTTGACTGAGGAGGTACCCCAGCCGGAGGAAGCGGATCGACGGGGGCTGATGGTGGAGAAAACGGCTGCAGGCGACAGGCCACCGGAACCGGGCAGTCGATCCGGGGTGACCAGTGAAACGATCCCGGCTTCGGCCTCGTATTTGCAGGAAGATCTGGGCGATCGGACACGCTACCGGGTGGCGCTGTGGTTCTACAGCGTTTTGCGCTGACATAAGTAGATAGGCGCGATTAAACTTGAAACCCAAAAAGCTGTCCCGCCCGCTGCGCGGGCGGGACAGCTTTTTGGGTTTCGACTTTTCCCACGCCCACTTACTTAGAACCAGATTTTTGTTTAGAAGCCGCACGGAGCGCGGCTTCTAAACAAAAATCTGTAAAGCTGTATAAGTGGCGCGGTGGGAAGCACTACGCCACCTGAGTGATTAAGCAGACACGCTATGAGACAGCGCCATCAGGTTGCACAGCTTGTAGACCGTCCGTGCTGCCACATTACCATCCCACTCAGCATCCCCCACCTCATTCACGTCGAATCCTACAATCTGCCGTCCGCTACGAATAACTTCCCGAAATAGAGCGAAGGTTTGCTCCAGCTCCAGGCCACCGGGGACCGGGGTTCCCGTATGAGGACACAGTTTTGGGTCAAGACCATCCACGTCAAAGCTGATGTAGACCTTCTGCGGGAGTTCGGCCACCATCTGCTGGCATAGCTCTATCCAGGACATTCCCGCGTACTGCTTTTGCTTCAGGTGGGAATCGTAGTAGGCTACCACCCGCCCCTGGGACTGCTGGATCAGATCGACCTCATCATGACAGAGATCCCGGATACCCACCTGAACCAGTTTCTTGAGCTGGGGCAGTTTTAGCGCATTAAACATGATCGAGGCGTGGGAGAATTCAAAACCCTCGTAGGCTTCGCGCAGGTCAGCATGGGCGTCAATATGCAGAATGCCAAATTCCGGGTGCTGGTGGGCGATCGCCCGCATCAGTCCGAGCGGCACGCTGTGATCCCCGCCAATCACCGCAACCTGCTTCCCCTGACTCATCGCCGCCTGGGCCTGTTCAAACAGCCACTGGTTGACCTCGGCTCCCGCCCGGTTTACCCGCTGAAGCACCTCCAGTAGCTGCGGGTTCTCTGCGATCGCCACCCCCTGCTCCAGATATTCAATGATGCGAACGGCCTCCGCTCGAAACTGGTTACTTTTTTCCCAGATGGCTTCGGAAATCTCCGCCATAAAGATGCCTTGCTTCCAGCCATCGGGGTTGTCAAGGTCAAAAATGTCGAGCTGGCGAGAGGCATCCAGCACGCGCTGGGGGCCAGCAGCGGTGCCGGGATGGTAGGAGACGGTCACTTCCCAGGGCACCCCAATCAGCACCAGGCTGGCGGTGTCGTAGTCAAACGGTAGCCCCAGAAAGTTGCCGTTGTCCAGGCTAACCAGATTGGGATTGAAGGACTGAACAATTTCTTCGCGGGTCGGCATGGCCAGGAAGGAAATAGGACGCTCTATAGCCATCCTAAACCCCAGGAGCGGAAGATCTCTTGGAGTTTCAACTTTTTCCACGCCCCCTGACTTACTGAACTTTTGACTAAATTGCGCCGATTTTTCCTGAAAAGTTGACGCAGTCAACTTTTCAGGAAAAATCGGCGCTAAAACCAAATATGCTGCGAAATGCTCTCTAAGAGAGCGTTTCGCGGCATTGTAGAAAAAATAGTCAAAACTCCAGTGACTTAATCATTGCCATGAAGGGGTGGGTACTCTGTACCCACCCCTTCATGGGGAACTGACGTTTTGTTAACTGGACTATGTTTTAATCCACATATCGAACCGCAGTTCCAGTGGCGATCACAACAACACTATGCTCATTTTCATTAATACAAATCGATTTGCAGTCGATGTGAACACCGACCACCGCATTCGCTCCGCGTTCACCCGCCGCCCGCATCATTCGGGACAAAGCCTGTTCTCTTGCACTTTCCATTGACTGAGAATAATCTTTGGGTTGCAATCCAGGTATTTCAAAAATCCCACCAATCACGGGTCGAAAGACAGTGGCGCTTAAGACTGCTTCTCCACCGACCAGCCCCCGGTACTCTCCAATAACTTCCCCTTCAATCTGGGGGGTTGTAGTGACAATCATGTCTGCTGATTTCCCGCTTTCAAAAGTGTGTCCTTGCGAATCAGAATTCCTGACTTGTTTCCCAATATCCTCCTTCAGATACTCGACCAACATCAGCATATTCGCTGTAAGTGATGATCCCAATCTGCGGAATGTCATTCCCAGAACATGACAAATGTCATGTTCTTTGGTTTTCAATTGAAGGAAAAAAATCCCCGATGCAGCTTTTGATTTAATGAAGAGAAAGTGCCGTGCTGGGCGGAGTACTTTCACCAAAATCATCCTAAAGACATAAGCCACCAACGCAGTTCATTCTAAGGTTTTACCAGAATCACCCTGCCTGATGAAAGTGGTCTGCTCATGGAACATGATGCTGAGTCAGTTCAACAATTTCTTCGATGCAGAAATCTTCAACTCGCTTTGCCAGGGCAACCTTTAGCGGAGCTGCATCTTCAGGAATTTGCTCAATTAATTGCAGCACCAATTTTGAATTCATGCGGGTTGCTGCATGATGTAGTTGCGCCAGCCATTCTGTGGGCATAATAGAGAGCTTATCAGGCGTCAGAAAATATCCTTCAGTCTGCTCAGCAGCAGAGGTTCGGGATGGTATTGACGACGTGGAATAAAGATAGCGAACGCCCAGATATTCTTCCATCTTTTCGAAAATCACCTCTGTTCGAAAAGGCTTTTTCACAAAGTCCTTACACCCTAATGCAAGCGCTTCCCTGCGATCCTCTTCAAACACACTTCCCGTCAAAGCAATGATAATGGGCAGCGGTTTTTGGATCATTTGACACGCCCGATGAATCTGACGAATCGCCTCATACCCATCCATGACTGGCATCCGAATATCCATCCAGATCAGGTGGGGCGACCACTGTTGCCACTGGGCGATCGCCTCTTCTCCAGTGCTCGCTTCCTGCACCTCAAAACCAACAGGAGACAGTAGCTCCACCAACAGTTCCCGGTTCTCCGGTTTATCATCCACCACGAGAATCCGGTAAGTGGGTTGGTCTGGAACCAGACCAACCACTTTCTGACGAGCGGTGGGGGCAGTGGGGGCAATTCCCTCCACTGCCTGCACCTGAATGCAGAAGCGAAAGATCGTGCCGCGATTGGGCGTACTCAGAACCGTCATTTCTCCGCCCATCAACTGCACAAACTTCTGGCTGATGGCCAATCCTAATCCGGTTCCCTCATGTGCTCTACGACCTGATTCTGTTTGCACAAAAGGTTCAAACAGGTGCTCCAGATCCTCTGGGGCGATTCCGGGACCCGTATCTTCCACCTCAAAGTCGAGCGTCAAGGGGTAGGGGAAGTCCCGTTCCAGGGCGGTTTTCCCATTGACGGTTGGGTTCTCCGCTGAGCGAACGCCAATCCGCAGCGCCACCCCACCTTCTTCAGTAAATTTGACTGCGTTTCCTAACAGGTTCACCAGCACCTGACGCAACTTACTCTCGTCGGCGCAGATATAGTCTGGCAGATCCGTGACAGGCTCAATATTGAGCTGCAACCCTTTGGACTGGGCCTTCAGCTCAAACATTTCCTGAATCCAATTGAGCAAGCCGGGCAGCCCAAAATCAGTTTCGTTGACCGTTGTGCGACCCGCCTCAATTTTTGACATCTCCAGTACATCATTGATCAGCGTCAGCAGGTGCTCACCACTGCGATTAATCGTATCGAGGTGCTTTTGCTGCTTGGGACTGAGGTTCGTATCCCGGCTCAGGAGCTGGGTAAACCCCAGGATGGCATTCAGCGGGGTGCGCAGTTCATGACTCATATTGGCCAGGAAGATACTTTTGGCCCGATTCGCAGTCTCGGCGGCCAACATCGCCTGTCGGTAGTCTTCTTCGATCTGTTTGCGATCGCTGATATCCCGCACCACCAGCATCACCGTATTTTCTGACAGTGGCGAAACCGTTGCGTACTGCCAGATTTGCTGCCCCCGCAACTGCAAGGAATATTCCAAACCGATGGGCTGGCGAATCTCCAGACACCGACGAATCTGGTTCAGCAGAATTTCTGCTTCCTGGGGGGGCAACAGTTCTTGCAGCGTCAGGCCAATCTGTTCGTTGACAGGTCGCAGCAACAGCGAAGAACTGGTAGGGGCAACCTTGAGGCAGCGCCCCTCTGCATCCCGAATCACAATCAACTCAGTCATTGCCGCAAACAGCGCCTGCAATTCGGCTGCATTCTGCGCCGCCTCGGTCATCGCGGCTTCCAGGGCCACTTCGGTTCGCTGGCGCTCCACAATCTCAGTCTGAAGCTGTTGGAGTGCCGATTGGAGCTGCTGCGATTGCTGCTCTAACTGCCAGCTATACTGAATTCCCCTGGACACCTCCGCCAGCAAATCAATCACCACTTCAGACCCACCAAACGATTGTTCTTCAACGCCCAACCAGGGCAGTGGCTTAATCGAGGCTTCGCTGGAAAACACAATTTCAAACTGTCCCGTCGGCGACATACGCCCAATCTGGCAGGGTTTCCAGAGATGCTGATTGGCCTCTACCTTGACGGCACCACCAGGAGATCCATAGGTTTGCCCAATGGCGGCACGACGCACGCGATCGCCCTCAAACGACTGGGCCACTTCCACCGCCTGCTTCCACAGATAGACCTGGCTGTAGGCTGCCTCTATGCCATCGGTGACCACCGAGGTAAACCCCTGGTAGCGCAAGAACCGATCCACAAACGCCCGATTCTGAGGGGAGTCAACAGTCTGTAAGTAGCTGGAGCAGAGGTAGTGCCCGACCATAGAAGGATCGAGCTGTCGCAGTTCGATCATCGCCAGCACGGGAATCTGGTCAGCAGTCAGACCCGCCATCTGATACTGGCGGTAGAAAGCAATATTGCTGTCCCCATTCAGCGTATTGATCACCATATCGGGCTGCAACTCCTGAATCTGGTGAATGGCGCTGGTGAAGTCGAGCGTCCCCAAGGGCACATGGGCCTCCCCCACGACCTCTCCCTGACACTTGCGTAACTCTCCCCGGACAATCTTGTTCATCGTTCGGGGAAACACATAATCCGAGCCGAGCAGAAAGAAGCGCCGACACTGCTGCTGCAATAGCCAATCCACGGCGGGTTCCACCTGTTGATTGGGGCAGCTCCCGGTATAGAACACATTGGGAGACTGTTCCAGCCCCTCATACTGGGAGGGATACCACAACAGGCCACCCAGTTCTTCAAACGTCTCCACCACCGCCTTGCGGCTGAGGGAAGTCCAGCAACCAAACACCGAAACGACTTGATCTTGCTGGAGTAATTTGCGGGCGCAGCGCTCAAAGGTTTCAGGGTTGGACGCCCCATCTTCGACGATGGGTTCAATTCTCTGGCCTAACACGCCGCTGGTCTGGTTGATTTCGGCGATCGCCATCAGGGCCGCATCGCGCAGGGACACCTCACCCATCGCCATCGAGCCAGACAGGGAATGTAGCACACCAACACGCACCATAGGCTTTGAGACAGCGACAGAAACCGCCTTATAATTCAGATACGATTTTATCCAAGAAAGTCGTCTATTGTATGTATGCTCCACCAGCCCCCAAAGGAGACATTCTGATTGTTGACGACACCCCCGACAATCTGCGTCTGCTCTCGTCTATGCTGACCCAGCAGGGCTACGAAGTCCGCAGCGTTCGCAGTGGCAGCGCAGCGTTGATGGGCATCCAAAGCCAACCGCCCGATTTGATCCTGCTGGATATTAATATGCCGGGAATGAATGGCTACGAAGTCTGCCAGCAATTGAAGCAAAATCCCAGCACCAGAGAAATTCCGGTGATGTTCATCAGCGCCCACAACGAAGTCTTCGACAAGGTGCAGGCTTTCTCAATGGGTGGTGTGGACTATATCAGTAAGCCCTTTCAGGTGGAGGAGGTGCTGGCCCGCGTTGAGACACATCTCTCATTGCGCCGCCTCCAGTTGCAGTTGCTCCAACAGAATCGACAGCTCGAAGCGGCTGAAGCAGAACTGCGACGTGCCCTGGAACAGGAGCGATCGCTCAACCAGCGGATTGAGGAGCTGGCCACGCTGGAGGAACGCCACCGGATCGCCCGCGATATTCACGACTCACTGGGTCATTCGCTGGTGGCGCTGAATATACAGATGGAGGCGGCACTGGCCCTGTGGAACGCCGACCCAGACCGGGCCTACACTGCCCTCCAGGAGGCCAAACAACTGGGTTCCACAGCATTACGAGTCACCCGTGATTCCGTATCAGAAATGCGAACCGATCCGCTTCAGGGGCGATCGCTGGAGGAGTCAATCGCCAGCCTCATCGAAGAGTTTGAACGGACGACCGGAGTGCAGCCGATTTGCCATATTCAACTGGAGGGGGCCCTGTCTCCAATTCTCTGCACTGTCATCTACCGCGTTCTACAGGAAGGACTGACCAATATTTGCAAATACGCTGAAGCCAGCACTGTCAGCATTGAACTGAGGTCTGATCAGAGTGGGGCCGCTCTGACGCTGAGCGACAACGGCAATGGCTTTGAGATCGATAGAAGCTACTCCGGCTTTGGGCTACGGGGAATGCGAGAACGGGTGGCCTCCGTTGGCGGCACACTGGACCTGACCAGTGCGCCAAAGAGCGGGTGCCAGATCCGGGTGTTTTTGCCCAACCGCGATACTTACTCAATTTGAAATGACAACAGCAGACACTCTTACAGAGGTAATTCGAGTTTTTCTAGTAGAAGACCAGGAACTGGTGCGGCAGGGTCTGGTCATATTGCTGCAACTGAGGCCAGACTTTCAGGTGGTGGGGGAAGCCGGCAATGGTTTGCAGGCGTTAGAGCAAATCGAGTTGCTCTGGCAGACGGAGCTGCAACCTGACGTGGTGCTGATGGATATCCGAATGCCCATTGTTGACGGGGTAAAGGCCACTCAGGTGCTCTGCCAGAGATACCCCAACATCAAAGTTCTCGTCCTCACCACCTTTAATAACGATCAGTACGTGGCGGAGGCGTTGCGCTATGGTGCCAGAGGTTACCTGCTGAAAGATACCCCATTTGACGAATTAGCAGATGTGATACGTCAGATCTACCGGGGCTACACCCAATTAGGACCGGGCATTTTAGAACGAATTGTGAGTGCGAAACCACCCACTGAACCGACCCAGCCAGAAAAACCTCCTCCCGAATTTCACCAGCTCAGCGATCGCGAACGTCAGGTGCTCTGTCTGGTGGCCCAGGGAGCCAGCAACCGCGAAATTGCCAGAACCATTTACCTGTCTGAGGGGACCGTCCGCAACCACATCTCGCGCATCCTCACCCGCCTCAACCTGCGCGATCGCACCCAGGCTGCGATTGTTGCTAATTCTTACCTCGACTGGTTAAAAGCTTCAATCAAGCACCTCCCAGACGATGGGGAGGAATCATAAGAAGTGGTGCGGTGTTGCGACCGCGCCACTTTTAATCATGTCAAGACCTCGTTGCCTGGGGGCCTGCCCAGAGATGGGTCATGGTCTGCCCAAACCCAATGGGGTGATCCTCAAACGCTGGATTCGTATGGCCCACTGTATCGACCGACCAGACTCGCCATTCTGGGTCACCCAGTTCGCCTGCACGAAACAGGACCCGATCGGGGTGAGTCTGACTCCAGCCCAGTAGAACAGCATTGGTGTAAGAAATTCCGCCAGGAGCGATGGTGGAGACCTGACCCGATGAGCGATCCCAGACCACTGCAAAATCAGACCCCATACCGGAGCCAAACACCGATTCAAACTCTCTGGCCAGCAAGCGATCGCTCCTCGCCGACCAGGCAACCGGAATTACAATCGCGATCGCCCCCGTGGGAGGAGCCTCCATGTAGCTACCAAAAGGATTCTCTGCAAACGGTGCATCGATGGGAATAGTTTGAAAATCTCCCGTTTGCAGGTTCTCGATAAACAGGACGCTGCTCACCTGGCTCTGGGTGAAGTCCCGTTCAACCTGCATTTGGATTCGACTGTAGGCCGCATAGACGCCATCGGGAGAAACCAACGCCTGGGTTCGGTAGTATCGCAGGTGAGGAGAAACCTCTGTGGCAAACTGGGTGGCCTGTACCCAGCTCCAGGGGATGGGGTAAGGGCTATCTAATGGATCGATCTGGATGGAGAAATCATTCATAGAGCAGCGGTAGACCTGAGAAAAAAGGGTATAAAACATCTGGGCAATCCCATAAATGGAGCTGCCAGCGATTTTTTAATTGAGGAGATTGAGTGAGCCTAACGAAGCATTCGCTGGGGCCAACGATCGCACTCCTCGGAGGGATATTGCAATCGCCAAACCCATCTCACAAGTGTTCGGTCATCAGCCTTCCATCAATTGCCCAGTCGAGAAGCGATAACCCGATCAAAAAAAGTCCCTGCTGCTTTTATGTATAGCAATTAAACCCAAATGTGGGGCGACACCCCCCAAAAGTCTTTAACAGACTTAATGAGTCCTCAAAGAAAAATGTCAATTTGTGAGTTTCAGGTTAAGTTGGATGGCTGATAGCGCTAGTCATTGAGCGATTCCTCTCTGGGGAACTGAAAAGCAAACGCCTCAACAAGGAGTGCAACCATGACTCAATCCTCGACAACAAAGCCAACCAACCCCGCGCAGCAGCGATCATCGGGGGGGAGAATCCTGGGAGCCATCCGATTGCTGTCGGCGTTGCTGCTGCTGGGACTGGGGGCGGGTGTTGGCGCAATGGTCGGCCTGACGCTGGCGCTGTTCCGCCCCGGCGTGGTGGACCAAACACCGCTCTCGCAGCAGGCAATCCAGCAGTCCTGGCGGCTTCTGTCGTTGACCCAACCTGCGCCGAATGTCTCTCCTGCGGTTGGAGCGATTCCGGGGGCAATCGCCACCACTAGCGATCGCAAACTGCTGATTACCATCCCCAGCGACGCTCTCTTTCAAGCGGATCAGACCACCCTCCGTCCTGAAGCAAGCCAGGTTCTATCGGGACTGGTGAACGAACTCAAGCCCTACACTGGAAGCACATTGCAGGTCGGCGCTCACACATCCCCCCAACAAAACCCGGAGAGCGATCGCGCCCTGACCTTCAATCAGGCCAGCCAGATCCAGCAGACACTGGCACCCGCATTGGGTAGTGACTTCTCCTGGCTGGTGGTCGGCTTTGGGTCTACCCGGTCCCTGGGTGAAGGGAATGGAGCAGCAGAGCGCAATCGACGCGTCGAAATTACCGTTACCCCATGATGACTGGCGTTTTGTCTATTTCTCCTGCAATTCCACGAAACGCTCTCCTAGAGAGCGTTTCGTGGCAAATTTAATTTTAGTGCCGATTTTTCTGAAACGCTGACCTTGTCAGCGGATCTGTTTAGCGCTTTCGGATGCCTGCCTGGGCTACGCCCAGGCAGGCATCCGAAAGCCTATCTGTTGCGGCGCAGGGGCACGTGCGAGATGCTAAACAGATACCTGCGGCAGGCACCATCTACCCTTAACCCAGGCTAGTAGTCCACCAAAAAAACTTTACCTGGCTAGTGTGTCGCGCTAAGCGCGACACACTAGCCAGGTAAAATTCTTCAACCAGGCAAAGTTCGCTTGGCGAACTACTAGCGTCGATAGGCGCGCCGAAATTCCGTAATCTGGTCGGCGACCTCCAGAATCGCTTCGGCCATATCAGGTCCCGTCAGAATCACATCCATCTGGCTGGGGCGCGTCCTCAGCAGATCCAACACTTCAGATTCGGGGATCAGACCAAAGTTGATTGCCAGACTCAACTCATCCAGCACCACCAGCGCGTACTTGCCTTCAGCGACGACCTGCCGGGTGTGTTCCCAAAGTTCTTTCAGGGCAGTCGTTTCGGAAGCATCAAGTTCAGGGGTATCAATACAGCGGGGCAGGTTGCAGCGCAGCCAGTCGAGATGTTGCCCCAGTCGCACAGGGTACTCGACCCCCTGACGAATTCCCCCTTTGAGAAACTGCACCACCAGGACGGGTGTTCCCTGTCCTGCAATCCTCAACGCTTGGGCCATGACGCTGGTAAAAAAGCTGCGGTGGTTACAGGTAAAAACCTGAACCAGTCCCTCAACGGTGTGGGGCAGGTGACGGTTGAGATCAGGAATCGGGGGTTCTAGCTGGGAAACCATAGCGTCCTTTGTGGGGGACTGAACTGCAACCAGTTCATTTTGCAAAATATAGCGTATGTCCAACGACTTTAGAAACTATCATACGCTATATCTATTCATACGCTGTTAAGCTACATGAATTACGTGATACAAGCAGGTAGACACGATTAAGCTTGAACCCCCCAAAGCGGTTCCGCCCTTCAACTTCGCTCAGGGCGGAACCGCTTTGGGGGGTTTCAACTTTTCCCACGCCCACTTAACTTACTGGACTTTTGACTAAATCGCGCCGATTTTTCTTGAAAAGCTGATGTCGTCAGCTTTTCAAGAAAAATTTTCGCACCCGATCGCCCCCAATCGGGCTAGTTCAGCCGAATGACGGAAGGTTAGCCGCATGAATACTCCCTTTAGACGAGGCAAACTTTGCTCAGAGAATTGTAATTTAGGAGATATAGAGGTAACTCTATTTGGTTGCCACATAGGGGGCACCAAGTTGTAGGGGCAAGGGGGGCTTGCCCCTACTTTTTTGTTGCGAATTCTGTCTCTGGGCCGATGTCATCAACCTTACAGCCGCTGCATAGGGACAGTTAACCCCTTGTTCGCCAGATTTGCGGTCTAGAATAAGACGAAAGACAGACTTTGTTACAGCCCCACTCTTGTGAGCCAACACCCATGCATTCGATTCTACGTCGCTTCATTGGCGTCGAAAAAGCACTTCAGGTTCATACCGTGGCTGGAGTCATCGGATGACTGGATTACCTTGGATGGTCTCTGAGTAAAAACGCTGTCTGTTCTGTCAACGCTTCACCCATCCTGACCCTGCCCAACCGTGGACAGTAGAATGGCATTGGGGTGTATCAGCTTGTCACCGGAGCCTTGAAGGGGTTCTAACCAGCAGACTATGGATGAGACACAAGTAGAACCCCCGGTGGGGCTGGTAGGCTTAACCGAAGCGGAGGCGATTCATCGCCGTCATCAGGGGCAGGGAAACAACGTTTCATTACAAACCAGCCGCTCCTACGCCCAGATCTTTCGGGAGAATCTATTTACCTTTATTAACGGGGTCTTTTTTGGCCTCAGCCTGGTGCTGCTGATTCTGGGGCGACCGGGAGATGCCGTTCTGGTGGCGGTGGTCATTTTTGGCGGCGTGATTATCAATATCTATCAAGAAATCTGGGCCAAGCAGAAGCTGGATCAGATCGCCCTGTTGAATCGCCCTAGAGCAACCGTCGTGCGCGAT
Source organism: uncultured bacterium (assembly GCA_964630955.1). GTDB lineage: Bacteria > Cyanobacteriota > Cyanobacteriia > Elainellales > Elainellaceae > CAZVXA01. Next base: position 25,761 of record CAZVXA010000079.1, read on the forward strand.
CGCCACGAACGAGAAATCGACCCCAGCGAAATTGTTCTGGGCGACCTGCTGGTGCTGCGGCCCGGTGACCAGATTGTGGTAGATGGAGCAGTCGTTGGGACGGGACGGCTCGAGGTAGACGAGTCCCTGTTGACGGGCGAATCCGACCTGATTCCTAAAACCCACAATGACCCCGTTTACTCCGGCAGTTTTTGCGTGAGTGGCACCGCCTGCTACGAAGCTGAGAAAGTGGGCACGGAGACAGTTGCCTACCAATTAATGGTAGGAGCGCGAGCCTTTCGCCAGGTGTACACACCACTTCAGCAAGAAATCAACCTGATCATTCGAGTCTGCATTCTGATCGCCTGCTTCCTGTGGATTCTGATTGCCATTAGTTTCCTCAGCCGATCGCACCCCCTCGGAGAAGTGGTACAGCGGGCAGCAGTGGTGGCAGGATTGGTCCCTGCCGGACTACTGCTGGCGATCACGCTGTCCTACGGCATGGGGGCCGTGCGCATGGTGGGACAGGACGTGCTGATCCAGCAGGCTAACGCGGTCGAGTCCCTCAGCAATGTGGATGTGCTGTGCCTGGACAAGACGGGCACCCTGACCACAAATCAGATTGTGTTGGAATCATTACTGCCGATTGACCTCTCCGAAGCGGAACTGCGATCGCTCCTGGGCGACTTTGCCGCCAGCACCACCGCCGGGAATCGCACTAGTGAGGCGATCGCCCAAGCCTGCCCCGGTAAGCTGCGATCAGCCGTTCTGGAAGTTCCCTTTTCCTCCGCTCGTCGCTGGAGTGGCCTCTCGTTTGACGATGACCTGGGTCGCGGCAGCTACGCGTTGGGAGCGCCGGAGGCACTACTGCAGGGGGTTGAGTTGGAAGAATCACTCCAGGTGCGGATACAGGAGGCCCGAGACCACGGCCTGCGAGTGGTAGTGTTTGGTTGGAACCCAGACCCCCTGGCCTTCAAAGAGTATTCAGGGCAAGCCGACCAGCCAAACTTACCCTCGCCCCTCGCCCTGCTGGGGGTTCTCTTCCTCAGCGATCAGCTCCGCCCCGAAGCTTATGAAACACTCCAGGGCTTTGCCAAAGCAGGTATTGAGGTAAAGATCATCTCCGGCGACAACCCCCAAACGGTGGCAGCTCTGGCGAAGCAGGCGGGACTGGAGGTGAAGCAGGTAGTATCTGGAACTGACCTGAATCGAATGGATGCCGCCCAGATTACAGAAGCCGCAAAATCGCGCAATATCTTTGGGCGCATCACCCCAGAGCAAAAAGCAGCCCTGGTGCGATCGCTCCGCAGTTCAGGACGCTATGTGGCGATGATCGGCGACGGCGTGAATGATGTGCTGTCGCTGAAGCAGGCCAATCTGGCGATCGCCATGGAAAGCGGCAGCAAGGCCACCCGTGGCGTCGCTGACATTGTGCTGATGAAGGACTCCTTCGGCGCACTCCCCCAGACCTTTCTGGAGGGTCAGCGCATCCGCAGCGGCATTCTAGATGTAATGAAGCTGTTTATGGTGCGGCTGTTTGTGGTGACGCTGCTGATTTTTTCAACGGCGATCGTCACCGACAGTTTCCCGTTCGAAAACAAGCAGAGTGCGATCGTCACCCTGATCGGCGTGGGCCTCCCCACCATCTTCATCCCCATCTGGGCGAAGCCTGCGGTGTTGCCCCGCCGTAGTATGGTGCGCTCGATGTTGCACTTCACCGTCCCCGCTACCCTCACCCTGACGCTGGTGTCGCTGCTGGTTTACCTGCTATTTCTGGTGAGTGCCGTCCTCGATCTTCCCCCTGCACGGGAGCTGTCCCAGGTAGACTACGCCATCCCCCGCAGTGCCCTGGTGACCATCCTGGTACTGGGTGAACTCTGCCTGATTCCGTTCCTGAAGCCGCCTACCACTGCCTGGGTGGGTGGAGAACCCCTGAGCGGTGACTGCCGATATTCCATCATGGCACTACTGCTGCTGGGGGTCTATGTGGCGATCGTGGCGATCCCCCCGGTGCGAGATTTCTTCGAACTGTCGCGCCTGGGGCTGCACAGCTATCTTTATCTGGGGTTGGTTGCCCTGGAGTGGTGTTTGATCCTGCGGTTCTTCTGGCGCACGCGCTTCCTCGATCGTTTTCTGGGGGTCGATTTGGGATAAGGCGTCTAAATTAGCACCTTCACCCCCGTTCAGACGATCTCACGTCGAAGCCTCAATCCCCCGACTTGACTAAGCTCGCCGAACGTCATTGCTCAGAGCCTATCCGAATAACGAAAACCCAAATTCTGGCAGGCGCGACGCTGTAGCGTCGCGCCTGCCAGAATTTGGGTTTTCGGATAGGCTTTAAAGGGGGGAAA
>CAZVXA010000080.1:0-28006 GCA_964630955.1 uncultured bacterium
GCGCGGCTCTCAACAAAAACTTTGGTTCTATCCCAGCGCAAAGCGCTGTATCTCCGGGGCAAAGCGCAGTATAACTGTAGGGGGATGACGGTAATAAAACTTAAGGTTCGAGTAACCGAATCCTTACATCACTCGTAGTACGCTGAAAACTACCGTGATGATTAATTATCTTTTTTAAGGAAAAGGACTCATGGTTCAACGTGGATCAAAAGTTCGGATTCTCCGGAAGACCTCTTACTGGTACAACGAAGTCGGTACAGTTGCAACAATCGACCAGAGCGGCATCAAATATCCTGTCATCGTTCGCTTTGACAGCGTTAATTACAACGGCTTCAGCGGCAGCTCCGGCGGTGTCAACACCAACAACTTCTCCCTCGATGAAGTGGTTGAGGTAGAAGCGCCCAAGAAAGCAGCCAAATAGGCCAACCCTTTAAAATCAAATAACCCATCTACTGTGGGAGCGCGGTTCGTCTGCGCTCCCACAGTGGTATTTGATGAGTTGTAGCGCGGCATTGCCGCGCTACAACTCAATCTCGATTTGCAAATCTTATTTTCATCCCTCCAACCGTGCCCGAACTCCCAGAGGTCGAAACCGTCCGCCGGGGCCTCAACCAGGTCACCCTCAGCCAACCCATTCTCGGAGGCGACGTTCTTCTCGATCGCACCATCGCCTCCCCCTCCCCCACCGAATTTCTCGACGGCCTCCAGGGTAGTGCGATCGCCCAATGGCACCGTCGCGGCAAATACCTCCTCGCAGAATTATTGCCCTGTGGGAGCAATCGGGCGGATGGTTCTGGGGATATTTTGGGCGTTCAGCCGAACGCCCCTACAGGGCATCCACCCATCCACCCATCCACCCATCCACCCATTCTCGGCGTCCATCTCCGCATGACGGGTCAACTGCTCTGGCTCCACCAGTCCGATCCCCTGCAAAAGCACACCCGCGTCCGCCTCTTCTTCCCCGATAACCGCGAGCTCCGCTTCGTCGATCAGCGTACCTTCGGCCAGATGTGGTGGGTTCCCCCCGGTCAGCCCCCCGAATCTGTCATCACCGGACTGCAATTGCTCGGCCCCGAACCCCTTTCGCCCGATTTTACCCTCGCCTACTTCACCAAGAAGCTGAACCACCGTCTGCGCCCCATCAAGAACGCCCTGCTGGATCAGTCGATCGTGGCTGGTATCGGCAACATCTACGCCGACGAAGCTCTCTTCCTCAGCCAGATCCGCCCCCAAACCCTCTGCGCCAAGCTGAAACCCCGCCAGATCGCCCGTCTCCACAGCGCCATCCTTCAGGTGCTGGAAACCGCCATTAACGCTCGTGGCACCACCTTTAGCGACTTCCGGGATGTGGAGGGGATCAATGGAAACTACGGCGGCGTGGCCTGGGTGTACGACCGCGAGGGAGAAGCCTGTCGGGTGTGCGGTAGTCCGATTGAGCGGTTAAAGATGGCGGGGAGGTCGGCCCATTTTTGCAAAAAGTGCCAGCGGTGAGAGAGCGATCGCCAATTCGCTAACCTGACGGTGAAACGATGGGATAAGGGCGATCGCTGCCTGGAAAACTGCAAAGCGATCGCCCCCTCTCAACTACAGGGCAGAAACACCAAGTTAGAATGAGTACCAGAAAACGCTGGAGAGCGATGTAATGACGCTTGAGGAAGTTCTCATTCTTGTGAAACAACTTTCCCTCGTCGATAAGGTGCGGTTAATTGAGCGAGTCGCCCCTGAAATCGAGCGCGGTTTGATGGTGACTCGCCTTGCACCCCGTCAATCACTATGGGGGCTGTGCGCCGACCTGGGAACTGCTCCGTCAGCGGCTGATATTGATCAGGTGCGGCGGGAAGAGTGGGCTAATTTCCCCAGGGAGGACATCCTGTGATCAGCGCCGTAGCAGATACTCACGCTGTTATCTGGTACATTTTTGCGGATCAACGGCTCTCTGAGATTGCCAGAACAACAATCGAACAGATTGCAGCAGAAGGCAATCAGGTGGCTTTTTCTTCTATTACGCTGGCTGAAATTGTTTATTTGAGTGAACGAGGACGAATTTCATCTGAGACATTTGTGCGATTATCGCAAGCTGTTGACGATGAAAACGCAGTATTGATTGAGGTTCCCTTCGAACGGCATGTTGCTGAGGCATTGGCACGAGTAGAGCGATCGCAAGTTCCAGATTTACCAGACCGAATGATCGCAGCAACGGCTTTACATCTCGGTGTTCCTTTGATTAGCCGCGATCGCCAAATCCAATTCTCTGATATCGAGACAACTGAGTGAGAACGATCGCTCCCATCTCCATCCCGGTCTACTCGCCAACCAACGCCTGGAACCGCTCGTCGTTGCGAATGCGATCGAAATCCGGGTCGGTTTTCGCCAGTTCCCGCTTCTTAGGATCAAAAGCAATGGCTTGTTGCAGAGTCTCAATCGCTAACCCAACCTTCTCCTGCAAACCATAACAACAGGCTTTGTTGTAATAAGCGTTCTCGTAATCTGGCTTAATTTCCAGGGCTTTGTCATAGCTCTGGATTGCCTCCTCGTAGCGCCCTAAATTAGACAACGCTAAGCCCCGGTTGTTCCAAACTTCGTAAAAGTCCGGTTTGATTTCGATGGTACGGTCATAGGTAGCGATCGCCTCTTCTTTGCGCCCTAATTCAGACAGCGCATCGCCTCGTCCGATCAAGGCATGGTGGTAATTGGGTTTAATTTCTAAGGCACGGTCATAGCTAGCGATAGCCTCTTCTTCACGCCCTAAACCAAACAGCACTAGACCTCGAAGTACCCAGGCATAGTGATAGTCCGGTTTGATTTGCAATACTTTTTCCCAACTGATAATGGCATTTTCATAGTCATCATCAGCAGCAAATAGTAAACCGAGTTCATAGAGAAGATCACCCTTGCGGTGATCTGATTCAGGGTTGGTCTCCTGAAATACTTCTTTGAGCGTGAGGATTTTCTCAACTCGCTCCTGGGATGTCAGCTTCAGGTATTGGCTATAGTTACTGCCTGCCACAAATCGATCGGCTGCTTCAGTGACCTCTCTAGGGTCGCGGGGAAAGCGGAATAAGCCAGAGCGCCAGTCTAGAAAATCGGCTGCCCGCTGGATGAAATAGTCCACCACAAAGGAGGGCACCAGAAAGATAAACCTGGCAGGGAAGTCGTTTCGCAGGTGTTCTCGCTGCTGGTTCAGGTGGTTCAGGATTTTGGGAACACCTTTCCAACTGTAGTTATAGATCTCGCCGCTGCTCCATCCGCTTAGGCGTTTCACGTCCTCGTAGGCGTAGAGAGAGGCTTCCAATCCATCAATGATCAGCACGTCGAAGGGCTGCTGCTGCCAGCGGTCGGCGATCGGGTCGTAGAGAGTGGTCACTTCCCCGGTCAGGTGCATCTCCTCAATCCGCTGCTGAGGCAAGTCACGGCGCAGGTCTGCCACAATTTGTTCTCCCTGCGCTCTGGAACACTGGACAAAAAACAACCCAAACCCCTGCTTGCGCTCCAGTGCCCGCCGCAGCGCCCGGTAGACCTCCTCTCCCGTCTCCGGGGGAAGTTCCGTATCCCAGTCGAAGGAGTTTGCCGTCATGGGTTCAGTTTAGCGAGTTCCTCCTGAAACTCAGCGAATTCCTTTTGAAACCGAGGTAGTTTGTAGACCAGCGGATGCACATCGTACCAGGTCTGGATTTCGCCTTCTTCATCCAGACAGCGATATTCCAGAATACAGCGCCGCTGCAGCAGGCTGCGATGTTCGTTGTCGTTGGGGATGGTGCGGCTGTGGGCTACCTGCGCCAGCCGCGCCCACTCTGGTTCTTCCACCGTGCGCTGATACACCGCCCGCAGTTCCGTAATTGCCCGCTGCACGTCTTTGGCTGCGATCGGGAATTGATCCGTTCGGTTGAGAGACTCCTGCATCATCTGCATCAGCTCCCGAATGTGTCCTCCACAGGCCATACACAGTCGCTTTAAGGTTTCTGGGCTGTCAAACACCTGAGCCTCTAGATCCAGGCTGGGGGCGTGGGGCTGCACCCGCAGTTGAATCGCTTCCTTTAGTTTTGCCAGTCCCTCCGGGTAAAGGGTGCCGTCCCGCTGCTGCACCATCACCATCGGCAGCACCAGGGTTTTGCCGTAAATTGCCTGCACCTCGTTGGCCCAGCGAGAATACACCAGGGCAATGGGTACGGTGTAGATCATGTGGCAATCCAGCCCCTTGAGCTGCTCACTCCGGTCCAGAAAAATCTCCTCATGGTTGCTGCGCCCGTTCTCCCGGAAATCGATGGGTATCCGGTCCAGGTTGTCTACAATCATCGCCAGCCTGGTTTTGCCGTTGGGCAAATTCTGGCGGGCGTTGGCAATAAACTCGTTCAGCGCTTGCAGCAGGGTGGTGGTGTGGGGATTCACCCGGTCTCGAATTTTGGCGCGCTGGGTGGGTTCGGCGCGAATGCTGCTGGTCAGTTTGGTGAACACCCCCAGAGATTGCTCCAGGCTGATGGAATCCAGAGAAATTTCCATTTGCGCCAGGTCTTTCAGCTCCTGCCAGCGATCGCGCACCCAGTTCTGGATGGGAGCGGCGTTGGCAGACCGAATCTCCTTCAGAAACCGTCGGGTACATGCCAGCAGAACATCGATATATTCCACGTTCTGTGGATCGATATCTTCTTCATCTGCCTCAAAATAGACCACAAAGAACCCGTGATCCTCCAGGCTTTTCTGTAACCGCCGCAGTTCGGTTGACTTTCCGCTGCCCCGATGCCCGGTATAGAGCTGGTAGGTACTCTGGTCCGAGTTGCGAATTCGTCTGCCCAGATCGCTCACAATATCCTCATCGCCCCGCACCTTCTGGCAGTCCACATACTGAGGATCACCCGCAGGCAGCGGGCGAGAGGGGTCAAAAGAGTTGTATATGCGGGTGATGGGATAGTTCATGGGAGAGTTGTTTCGCGTTGGAGTTTATTGTAAGCGCAAAAAAACTCATCCCCCACTATGAGGAGCCAGCTCCGGCGAGTCATCTATTGTTTGCCTAGAGTTAGCTCATGTATCACCGATCGCCCTTCACCGTACAATTCAGAAGGAGCGATCGCCCAAAGACGCTCCAGTCAGTACACCGAACCGTGAGATGCAGTTATGGCAGTAAAAAAAGGCGATCTGGTGCGCGTTGTGCGCGACAAGTTGGAGGGAAGTCTGGAGGCACAGGCCAGCGATACCCGCTTTCCATCCTATATCTTCGACACCAAAGGTGAAATTGTCGATGTTCGGGGTGACTACGTGATGGTGAAGTTTGGTCACGTTCCCACCCCCAATATGTGGCTGCGGGCCGACCAATTGGAAAAATTTGAGTAGTTTCTCAAGGGTATTTTGTATCCTGACATACGCTAGAGGTAGCTGCATTGGCTCCTCTAGCTATGACAACATTTGTACATAACCCCTTAACCCTCCGTCCCTCCATTGCCTGCAAGTCGATTCAGGTTGCTGTGATTGGTGCGGGCAACGTGGGCGGTACGCTGGCTCAGCGCATTGTTGAGCGCAATCTGGCGGACGTGGTACTGCTCGATATCATGCCCGGTCGCCCCAAAGGTATCGCGCTGGATCTGCTGGAGGCTCGCGGACTGGAAGGGCACGAACGGCTGATCAGGGGCACCGATAACTACGTCGATACTGCCGGGTCAGACATTGTGGTGATCACTGCTGGCTTCCCCCGCAAACCGGGGATGACCCGCGACGATCTGCTCAAGATGAACGCGGAGATCGTGGTGAATGCGGCGAAGAAGGCGATCGCCCACTCTCCCGAAGCCATTCTCATCGTTGTCACCAATCCCCTCGACGTGATGACCTACTTGAGTTGGAAGGCCACCGATCTGCCACCAGAGCGCGTCATGGGAATGGCGGGAATTCTGGACTCCGCCCGCTTCCAGACGTTTATCGCCCTGGAACTGGGTGTTTCCAATGCAGATGTCGTTGCAATGGTTTTGGGCAGTCATGGTGACCTGATGGTTCCGCTGCCCCGCTATTCCACCGTTGGTGGTGTGCCAATTACCGAACTGATGAGCGAGGACATGATTCATCGACTGGTGGAGCGCACTCGCAACGGTGGTGCAGAAATTGTTGAACTGATGCAAACCGGAGGTGCTTTCTACGCACCCGCCTCCTCGGTCTGTCAGATGGTCGAAACTATTCTGCTGAATAAGTCCCGCATTCTCCCTGTTGCTTCTTACCTGACGGGGGAATACAGGCTCAATGATATTTTCATTGGAGTCCCTACACGGTTAAACTGCCGGGGGGTCGAGAGCGTCCTTGAGTTAGAGCTGACCGAACCCGAACTGGCCGCTCTCCACAGTTCTGCTGAGGCAGTTCGAAACCAGATCCACCGCGCTCTGGAATTGGTCAGCGATTAGGCAAGTTTTCACAGACCACTATATTTAGCCAATTATCAGGTGAAGCCCTACCAGCAAATTCCCATTCAGGATTGCGGCGAACCCCTGCTCCCGATTCCCCTGGAACAGTTTGCCGTTGAGCACCCCCACCCCTACGAGAAACTGGGCGCACCCTACGGCGATCGCTCCCCCTATTTCCTGCGGCAGTCGGTTCTGGAACGGCTGTTGACCGCCCAGGATGATCTTCAGACGCTCAAACCGGGCTGGCGCATTCAGATTTTTGACGCCTATCGTCCGGTTGCGGTGCAGCAGTTCATGGTGGACTACACGTTTGCGGAACTGGTGCGATCGCGCCACCTGACCCTGGAAGTACTCACCCCAGGAGAACAAAATGCGCTGTGGCAGGAGGTCTACCAGTTCTGGGCAGTTCCCAGTCCCACCCCCCAAACGCCACCTCCCCACAGCACGGGAGCCGCGATCGACGTGACGTTGTTCGATGAATTGGGACAACCTGTAGACATGGGTTCTGCCATCGACGAAATCTCACCACGCTCCTACCCCGAGTATTTCGCTTCCGTTGCTGACCCGACTGTGCTTGAATTTGACCCGGTCAGCGCGACTTTTCATGAGCGCCGATTATTGCTAAATCGGGTGATGGCCGCCGCAGGCTTTCAGCAGCACCCCAATGAATGGTGGCATTTCTCCTGGGGCGATCAGATGTGGGTCTGGCTTTGCCGGGAAAGAGGACTGGACACTCGTGGAACAGCTTGTTATGGTCGAATTTAAAAAAGTGGGGGCACCGCAGAGGCCGCAAAGATTGAACTCTGTGCTCTCTGCGCCTCTGCGGTGAGCTTCAGACACTGTTTTGAAGACCCGTCTAAGTAAGTGGGCGTTGAAAAAGTCGAAACCCAAAAAGCGATTCCGCCCGCGCAGCGGGCGGAATCGCTTTTTGGGTTTCAAGCTTAATCGCGCCTATCTACTTCGCTGAAATCTTTTTGTAGAAAGATGCAGCTTTTCTCAAAAAAGATTAGATTGCACTGTGAATAGTCATGTTGTTTTCATTTGATTCACCTACCGAAGCGATCGCCCATTCAAACCTTTGTCGTTACTGCCGCTCAAATGGCAGACATTGAGGCGCGGGTCTTCGCAGCGGGGATGCCCGTTGCAGCCTTAATGGAAAAGGTGGCGGGACGGATCGCTGAGCGAGTGAAAGAACTGTATTCTAGCGGCGATCGCATCGGTGTATTCGTAGGGCCGGGGCACAATGGCGGCGATGCGCTGGTGGTGGCGCGAGAATTGCATTTCAGCGGCTACCCGGTGATCATTTACTGCCCCTTCGAGAAACGCAAAGAGCTGACAGACCAGCATGCCCGGTATGCAGCCAGCCTGGGAATGCCTATCTGCTCTGAGCTGGACTCCCTCCAGTCCTGCAATGTGCTGGTTGATGGACTGTTTGGCTTCGGGCTGACGCGATCGCTGGAAGGTTCAATTGCGGCGGCAATTGAACAGATCAACGGGTGGCAAATCCCCGTTTTCAGCATTGACCTTCCCTCTGGACTGCACACCGACACCGGAGAAGTGCTGGGAACCGCCATTCGGGCCGATCGCACCCTCTGCCTGGGGTTGTGGAAACGAGCCTTCTTGCAAGATCAGGCGCTGGAGTACCTTGGCAAGGCAGAACTGATTGACTTCGATCTTCCCCTTGCCGATATTCAGGCAGTTCTGGGAGTAACTCCTTCTGTTCAACGGCTGACTCCAGAGCAGGCGATCGCCCACCTGCCGCTTCCCCGTCCACCTGCCACCCATAAGTACCAGCAGGGACATCTGCTGCTGGTCTGCGGCTCCCGGCAATATATGGGGGCGGCTCTGCTGGCGGGACAATCAGCTCGTGCCAGCGGAGTAGGAATGCTGTCGATCGCGGTACCAGACTCACTGAAACCGCTGATTGTTGCTCACATCCCGGATGCGTTGACCATTAGCTGTCCTGAAACGGATGCTGGAGCGATCGCTCACCTCCCAGAACATCTCGATCTCAGCAAATTCCAGGCGATTGCCTGTGGCCCCGGTTTGACCCTGGGAGCAATTCACACTGTCCAGAGCCTGCTCGACAGCCCCTGCCCCCTGGTGATCGATGCCGATGGGTTGAATATTTTGTCAACAATGGGTACGGTGGAAACGCTGCGATCGCGGGCATCTCCAACGGTGCTCACCCCCCATCTAGGTGAATTTCGGCGTTTGTTTCCCGATTTAGCAGAGTCCACCAAGGACAGAATTTCAGCGGTGCAAACGGCAGCCCGTCAGAGTGAAACGATTGTGTTGCTCAAAGGGGCACGGGTGGCGATCGCCAACGCCGACGGGCAGGTGTGGCTCAACCCTGACAGTACCCCAGCCCTGGCGCGGGGCGGCAGTGGCGACGTACTCACTGGCCTGATGGGAGGGTTACTGGCACAATCTGCCCAGAAGGATATTGCAGTTGAGTCAGTGGTGCAAACGGCAACCTGGTGGCACGCCCAGGCTGGGATTCTGGCCAGCCGCGATCGGACTGAACTGGGTGTCGATGCTGCTACTTTAATTCAATATCTTATTCCCGCATTGCAATGGAACCCAGCGTCACTGAAGCACTAACGTTTTCCACTGGCATTCAGGCTCAACTGCTCCATGTCGGCGCAGGGGTTGATTTGCGCGATATCCTGGAACACCTCGGTGTGAGTAACCCACGTCCGGTGCTGGTGATCGTCGGTGGGGCCAGTCGCATCAGTGAAGAAGACCAGGCCAGAGTGCGATCGCTGTTCGTCAAAGTTCTGGCTCCTCTGGCCCAGATGCTGGATGCAGCCGTTATCGACGGCGGCACGGACAGCGGCATCATGAGCATGATGGGACGTGCCCGCACTAAAACCCGATCGACGTTTCCGTTGATTGGAGTTTCCCCTATCGGGATGACCATTCTCCCCGATCAACCGTCCCCTCACCCCGATGCCGCAGCCCTGGAACCGAATCATACCCACTTTGTTCTGGTTCCCGGCGACTACTGGGGCGCAGAATCAGCCTGGATCGCCTGCCTTGCCAGCGCCCTCGCCCAACACTGTCCTTCGGTAACCATTTTAATTAATGGCGGTGAAGTCACCTGGAATGATGCCAAGCAAAATGTAGAGGTGGGGCGGCAGTTAATTGTGGTTGCAGGCAGTGGAAGAACTGCGGACGCCCTGGCAGAGGCCCTGAAGGGAAAAATCACCGATGAACGTGCCCGTCGTCTGGTGTCTAGCGGACTCATGCAGGCCGTTGATTTGCGGAGTGCAACAAAACTGGAGACAGTCATCCGGGAGATATTGCAAACAGAACGCAGATGAACGCAGATGAATGCAGATGAACGCAGATGAATGCAGATGAACGCAGATGAACGCAGATGAACGCAGATGGATGCAGACTTTGGCGTGATAGGTGAGTCGAACGCTGGACGCAGATAAAGACCTGATCACCACTCCCTGACACCTGATACCTATTCGCCTAAATTCCCCAATTCTGGGGGACTTTGAGCGCTCCGTTCCTCCGAAACGGTGCCGTCCTCGTTTCATGCCTCCGGCGTGGAATGCAAATCGGAGGCTCTGCCTCCATCGTTAAGCAGGAGGCAGAGCCTCCAGAAGCCCGTTTCCAAGGCAGAGCCTGGGAACGAGGTGAGCCTGCGGCAACAGGGGTTGACAAACAAGATAATCGCTAAAGCCTGCAACTTCTGATCAACTATCTATTACCTATCACCCATCACCCATTTCCCATTACCCCTTCCCAACTTTCCTCATCTTCCAGCTCACACTCGAAATCAAATTCGTCGTAATATGCGCCACAATCGGAATCAGTAAATTGCCGCTTTCGACGGCGCTGAACCCCAGGATCGCGCCAATGACGGATGCCCAGATGACGTAAGACCATTGCTGGGTGCCGCTAAAGTGGAGGACGCCAAATAAAAAGCTACTGAGGGCGATTCCGGCCCAGTTGAGGCCGAAGGCGGGGAGCATGACGCCGCGAAACAGGAGTTCTTCGCTGAGGCCGGGGAGGAGACCCAGCCAGAGGAGGTCGGGCAATAGTAGGGGTTGGATGACAAGAGCCATGTAGAATTCGGCGCTGCTACGGTAGCTGGGCCAGAAGTGGTAGGCGATCGCACTGGCTCCGCTAATGCCCAGACCGACTGCAAGTCCAGTGAGCAGGACTAAGGGGGTGAAGCTGAACGGCAGTAGCGAGACCTGATCGAACAGTAGCCATACTTTGGATACGACCAGGAGAACAATGGCGGTGATGCCCATTGCCGCCAACACCTGGATGCGGCTCATGGGTTCGATCTGGGGTTCGGAGGGAGGGGTGGTCACGGAATCGAATCCTTAATCGCTGGCGACAACATCCTAACGCATCGTTCTCTCAGGCAATACAGCGCTTTGCGCTGAGATCGAACCAAAATTTTTGTTAAGAGCCACGCTCAGCGCGGCTCTTAACAAAAATTTTGTACCACACGCGCTTGCAAAGCGCTGTATCCTGTCTGATTCAAAACCCATTCTAGGAAGTGGCGCGGTGCAAAGCGCCGCGCCACTTCCTAGAATGGGTTTTTAGCTCCCTTTGCCAGAGGACGAATTTGGCTGATGTTGGGCAGCAGAGCCTGGGGGTGGACGCCCGACCGATGGGTGACCAGGACACCCAGGGCTTCCAGATAAGATTCGATGACGATCGCTCCAATTCCCAGTGCTTCTGGTGGTACCTGCATCCGGGTCGTGTTGTTGCGGACGGCGATAATCTGGGTGCGGGACTGGCTGAGACTGAGAACGGCGCTGCCGCCACAGGCGCTGGCGGGGATGACCAGAGCGTCTACCTGATCGGCCCAGAGGTCGGTGGGTGGGTTGGGTGACTGGGTGACGTACTGGGGGGCACGGCTGAGGCCGACCAGTACGCAGGGCAGGAAGGTGTGGCCCAGTTCTTCGGCGGCAGATCGAGGGGAAAGTTCTGAGTCGAGGGGCAGGGGGGAAAGAGCGGGTGCGTGGGCGCAAGGAACCCGCAAGGTGCGGACGATCAGATGGCTGATGACGGCTTCGGCTCCTGCCAGCGGATCGACGCCCTGGCCGTGGCGGTAGTTTTGGAGTGCTTCGCTGCCTTCGTCGTCAGGGAAACGGGCGATGACGGCGATCGCCTCGGCTCCCGCAACGGTCATCAACTTCTCCGCAGCCCGCAGCAGGGTTCCCGGATTCTGAATCGTTCCCCAGGTGGCTCCCGATGGGGCACTGCGCAGTTCAACGCCCAGTGGCGCATCGGTGATAACGTAATCGGTGAGCGAGAGTCCCAGGGTTGCTCTGGCGGCATCGGCTACCTGGAGGTGGCGCAGGCGCAGTTCTGGTTCGATCGCCTGATCCATGACAATCCCCACCCGGTTTTGGTGAACCGGGCGCAGACCCCAGTGACCAGCGGCAAACTGGTCCAGGCCGTAGCCCTCTACGTAGAAGGCGTTGGGCAACGGCCAGTAGAGCATGGCTCCGTTGAGGACATTGGGATGGGTGATCAGGCGATCGCACACCTGAGAAATCGCTTTGGCCACAGGCAACGCATCCCCGGCATAGCCCCCGATGGCAGCTCCGACCCCGGTGGGGACGATCAGCATCACGGTGTAAGGACGGGAATTCATGCTGTTTCCACCTGTCCTACGGTGACGACGGCTTCCACCTGGATGGTCTGGCGATCGCGATCTACTGCCGTAATCGCCCAGCGCAAAGGTTCACCGTGCTGCTGGAGGGCGTGGGCAATCGCCCGCTGCAATTCTGTCACCGAGGGTGACAGCCCCAGTTCCAGCGAGACAAACTTTGTTTCCATTCTGGTTAGCTCTTCTGAAACTGCCCAAACTGTAGCTCGTAAACGGTGTCTTCCTTCTCCGTCTCAATTTTTAGATGAGAGCGAGGGTAGGACACGCACAGGAGGGCATACCCCCTGGCTTGCAGTTCGGGACTGATACCCATGCCTTCACTCTGATCTACAGTTCCCTCCAGAAGCTGCGCTGCGCAGGTGGTGCAAACGCCTGCATTACAGGAGGTGGGTAGATCCAGACCAGCGGCCTGGGCAGCCGCCAGGACAGTCTGGTTGGCGGGAACCGTAATTGTGTGGACGTTCCCCTGGTGATGAATTTCAGCGGTGTAAGTTTCAGACATAGTGATGCAGAAGGAGCGCGTTCCCTGCGGATAAACAAACGCTTCCTATTGTTTCACTTAAAAGACATCGTCATCAACCAGCCAAAATACTCCCTATCGGGCTTCTTCTTACAGCGCTTTGCGCTGAGATAAAACCAAAGTTGTTGTTGAGAGCCTCGCGGAGCGAGGCTCTCAACAACAACTTTGTACCTCATGCCCTTGCAAAGCGCCGTAAATCAGGAAATGCGGCGCTCAGCGCCGCATTTCCTGATTTAAGAGGTGTTTAACGCACCAACCGGGCAATCCGGGCGCGATACGCCGCTGTATCCAATCCAGCACCGCGATTTCCCGTTCTAGGGTCAATATTCTCTTCCAACCGTCGAATCCGATCGCTGGTGGCCGGATGGGTGCTGAGGAAGGAGGGAACTCTCGCCCGCTGATTCAGAAGCTTTTGCAGGAAGGCAACGACTGCATTGGGGGCATAGCCGGCTCGTTCCACATTCTCCAATCCTTTCTCGTCCGCTTCAAACTCATCCCGACGGCTATTCGGACGATTCAGCGCCAGCTCAACCCCAATCGCAACAGCCTGATTGCGATCCAGACCTGCAACCGAAGCGACACCAGCGGCGATCGCCCGTTCTCTCATTTGTTCAACCGCATGACGTGCAGCGATATGGCCAATCTCATGTCCCAGAACGCTGGCCAATTGCGCTTCATTATCTGCCGTGCGCAGTAGCCCTGTCGTGACGTAGACAAAGCCACCCATCGTGGCAAAAGCATTTACCTGGTTGTCATCTACCACCTGGAACGTGTAGGGGATATTAGGGCGATCGCTCTGGGGTACCAGTCGTTGCCCGACCTGGTTCACGTAATCGGCAATGGCGCGATCACGAAACAGCCGAAACTCCCGTGTGGTCAACTGTTGATTAATTTGCTGACCCAGCGAGACTTCCTGACGATCCGACAGACTGGAGAGCTGGATAATCTGCACCCCTCGCAGTAGTAAATCGAGCCAGCGCGGCGCTGACTGCGCCTGTGAGATTTGCGGGGTAAACACAATCAGGCCCAGCGCCACCAGTACGGACATCAGCCCATACTTCCAGCGGCGATTAAACCGACGGCGAATCAAAGACATGGCGTTGAACATAGTACACAGAGGAAAGAGCGTGGGAGTACTACCAGCCTAGACGCAGAAGAATTGTTTTGGTTGCATCCCTGTAAAGAAGGGGCGGCGCTGAGCGCCGCCCCTTCTTTACAGAACAGGCTGAATTGTTTTAGCGCTGTCGAAACGCTCCCAACCACTCCCGCAGTTGTTCCGCTGCAACGTCTCTGCCCCCCAGACCAAAGGCGATCGCAATGGCAGTGGCGATCGCCCCCAGCAACAGCCCAAAGGCCAGATTCACGATGTCGCTGGCGATGCCCATCTGCTGTAGCGCCATCGCACCCGTGAGTGCCAGAATTGCCACACGCGCCGCCTGACCCAGCAATCGTGCCTGTCGCCCACCAGATGAGCTGACCAGACGAAACACCAGATTTGCCAGGTAGAGGCCAATAGCAAATACAACGAGTCCGACAAGCACCCGTCCCAGAATGTACAGCAGGGCAGACACAATGGCTGTCAGAGCGGGGATGTTCAGCACGTTGGTGGCTGCCACCGCACCAAACAGCATGATGCCGACCCATACGATGATGCCCACAATCTGCGAGGGCGATCGCGCAGTCGTTGTCGCTTGAGGCGTGGTCAGATCAGCAGGGGTCAGCTCTGTGGTGGCAGGCGGAACTACTCCGGAGATACCCAACCAATTGAAAATTCCATCAAACCCGACGCTGGTCAAAATGTCTCTCACCAGATCTGAGATGAATTGCCCGATCACGTAAGACACAATCAGAATCAGTGCTGCCGTAAAGATCTGCGGGATGGCCAGCAGAATTTGATTCAGCATGGCTGAGGCGGGGACTGATACCGCCGGGATAGCGAGGGCATCCAGGGCAGCGGTCGCTACCGGGATCAAAATCAGCACATAGACAATCGTCCCGACGATTCCCGAAAAGGAGAGTGCTCCGGAGGTTCGACGAAGACCCAGACGGCTTCCCAGGCGATCGGCCCCCGCTGCTGCCAGCAGGTTGGTGACGATACCTCGGACGACACGGGCTACAAACCAGCCCACCACACCGATAATGATCGCCCCAACAATTCGAGGCAGTGCTGCCAGGAAGCTATCCAGCAAATTCTGAACAGGTTGCAGCGGTCCCATCAAGTTCAGAACACCCAGGATCAGCGGCAGAAAGAAGAGAAATACAAACCAGTAGAGACCGTTGCCTAGGGTTTCACTCAAAAGAAATGGTTCAGTGCCAGGTTCCGTCTGGGAGGCCAGCCGTTCATCCAGGCCAAAGGATTGGGAAATGCGAATCACCGCCAGACGCGCGATCGTTGCAATCAGCCATGCTAATGCGCCCCACAGCAGTGCTGCACCTACGCGGGGGAGATAGGCAAAAATCTGATTGAGAAAATTATTGAGTGGTTCCGAGACGGTTGTCAGCTTGAGCGCATCCAGGAACGCAACAATCGCAATAATAAAAATAATCCAGAAGACGATCGCCGCAACCCATTTAGAGGTATCGGGCAGGGTTTCCTCACGTCGTCCACCGATCATGCGGGTCAGTCGTTCGTCCAGGCTGGTGCGCTTAAGCAGACCACGAACAACCGACGATACGATGATCGCGACCAGCCAACCCACAATCAGGATCAGAATTGCCCCAACCAGATTGGGAAGCCAGGGCGGCAGGGCTGAGGTGATTTCAGGAATTTGCGCGATGGGTGTAGATGCAATCCCCCACCCCTCCGCTGCTAAAATTCCGCTTTGCCAGAACATAGCCATACTACTTTCAGGTGTTGATTAAATGCTGTTGAGAGTGTTTTTCTTGATTATCTTAAAGGAAGTTCTTTGAGGGGCTGGGGAACTTAAGCAAGTCTGAGGATTTTCTGAAATTTCTGTGTACCAGTACACTTCAGCGGGCACTAAGAGACTATCCGAAAACCGAAAACCCGAATTCTGGAGGGCGCACCGCTACAGCGGCGTGCCCTCCAGAATTCGGGTTTTCGGATAGAGCCTAGAACGGTAGGATGGGCAAAGGACGGCAGTCCGTGCCCATCACCATTCGTATGCATTGATGGGCACGCTTCGCTTTGCCCATCCTACCCTGCTAAGTTTTTATCCGAAAATCCAAACTTTGGAGGGCGCACCGCTACAGCGGCGCGCCCTCCAAAGTTTGGATTTTCGGATAGGCTCCAATAGCCTTATTCCCAAAGGATAAATTAGCCTCCAGAAACAGGACACGCCCCTTTAATTTGTGCTTAATTAGATTTACAGCGCTTTTCAAGTGAATAAGGCGGAGCGCGGCTCTCAATAAAAACTTTGGTTCGATTCCAGCGCAAAGCGCTGCAGTATTCGGGCAATCAGGCTGTTTTAAGGTGTTCTGGAGGAGAAGAAACAATGAGTTGGGCTGGGGGAAATGACCCCTTAGGGAATTCACGCAGCAGACGGCCCCTGTGGAAGTCTTTACAAACCATCAGTGCAACGACTGGTTCAATCCTGTGCTCGCTAATCGCACTGTCCATTGCAGAACCTGTTCATGCAGTTCCGCTAGAACCATCCAGTGTCTTAACCGAAATCCTGCCTTCGGTTGCTCAACCTCAGGCATTTGTGCGCCCCAGTCTTGAGCTGATGTTGCCAATTGCTGAGCCGCCATTGCCAAACCTTGGCAGCGAAGATCTGTTTCTGCCCAATCCTGCTTTGCTCAGTCCTGAAGCCAGCCTCTATCTAAAAATTGATCTGAGCGATCGCCGGGTCTACGTCATGCGGGGCAATCAGGTTAAAACCAGCTTCCCGATCGCGATTGGTCGCCAGGGGTGGGAGACCCCCACAGGGGAATTTCGTGTGATTCAAATGCTGCGCGATCCAAGCTGGCAGCATCCCTTCACTGGGGAGGTAGTCCCCCCCGGTCGAGACAATCCCCTGGGAGTCCGCTGGATTGGCTTCTGGACCGATGGTCGCAACTATATCGGTTTCCACGGTACTCCGAATGAGAACAGCGTTGGGCGAGCAGCTTCCCACGGCTGCGTCCGGATGTTCAACCGGGATGTGGTGAAGCTCTTTGAAATGGTTTCCTTAGGAACACCCGTAATCGTTGTCCGCTAATCTTTCTTGGGAGCCTGAGAGAAGCTCGGCTAAGCCGAGCTTCTCTCAAATAAGAGACCAGGCGGCCTGGAAGAAATCCAGTTCGCACTGCATGGCATAGCGGTAGGTAGACCTCACCAGCGGAGTATCGGCAGCATACTGTTGGGCCAATTCCTCTAATTGCTGCACCAGCGGGTCAAACTGGGCACTACTGTAGGTGCGGATCCAGTCGGTATAACGGTGCTCAGGAATGCCACTCTGCGCCAGTTCATGTCCCAGAAACGAGTACAGCTTCATACAGGGCAGCATTGCAGCGGCAGTGACGCCTACTTCCTGGCTCCAGGCCGTTGCCAGCAGAAAATCGGTGTAACGTCGGGTTGCTGATCCTGGTTGTACCGTTTGCAGGTCTACCCCCCACTTTGCAGCATAGCCCCCGTGTAGCTGAAGTTCCTGCAACACTCCATCCGCCAGTGCGTGAAAGACGCCGAATCCTTGCCAGTCAGGTGCTTTGGCAGCAGCAATACTATAGGCGCGGGCAAAGGCTTCCAGAAAGAAGGCATCCTGCCCGATGTAGTAGGCGAACTTATTTTGGGGCAGGTTTCCATCCCCGATGCCCTGGACAAAGGGATTTTTGAGGCAGGCGATCGCCAGATCCTGGTTTTCCTGCCATAGTAGTTCTGCAATTTGCATTGTTCCTATTGCCATCCTTACAACTGGAGTTTTGACCATTTTCCCCATAACGCCGCGAAACACTCTCTTAGAGAACGTTTCGCGGCGAACTTAATCTTAGCGCCGATTTCCTCTGAAATGCTCACTGCGTAAGCGTTTCAGAGGAAATTGGCGCAGTTTAGTCAAAAGTCCAGTGACAAGATGTGAACAGAGAGTGTAGGGCAGTGCCCTACACCCTCTGTTCACAACCAATTGTGAAATGCAAAAAGACAAAGGGGATTCAACCGCAGGTTGAATCCCCTTTGTCTTCACAGAGCAATTCTACGCCTGTGCGCCAACCAACTGATGATTTGCAATTAAGCGCTCATAGGTAGCCCGCATCTTCAGACCGACCAGCACCTGGAACAGACCACTACCGTTGGCAGAACCGGGATAGTCTTTATGCTTCAGCAGCAATTCGGTCATCTCACCGTGGTACTTGGCAGAGGTGTTGCTGAGGTGGTCTTCGATGTAAATCACTTCATCCAGACGATCGAACTGACCATCCACCTCCAGCACCGACACGGAGTTGCTGTAGTAGGTATCGGGACCGTAGAACATACGGATACCGGGATAGGAGCAGGTCAGCTTGCGACCGCAGGGAATCCAGTCGATAGTGGAACCTTCGTCGAACAGGTACACCGGCTCGAACCCTTCCACGCCATCCTTCTGAATCAGACGCACCCGCAGCACCTGGCGCTCGGTGTCATCCTTGATCAGACGAGTTGGAAGAATCTGGATCACCACATCGGCGTGCTGCTTCTGAGGATCAATATAGGCCGAGAAGTCGGGGCGACGGGAGTTAATGGCAGCCAGCACATCTTCATAGGTGTGGCCACGCTCCGCCATGTCACGCTGGATCTTCCAGGCAATTTTCACCTCATCGTCGATGTCGAGGTAGACACTGAAGTCGAGGAGCGATCGCACCCGTTCGTCGTACATGGGGTGCAGCCCTTCGATCACCACAATTCGGTTGGGGTGAACCACTTCGGGAGGGTCGATCATGCCCGTCTCATGGTTGTAGATGGGCTTATTGATAGACTTCCCTTCCTTCAACGCCTTGATCTGCTCGTACATCAGATCAAAATTATTGGCTTTCGGGTTCAGAGCGGTGACGCCCTGTTCTTTGCGCTGCTTGCGATCGAGACTGTGATAGTCATCCAGACAGATCACAGTCATCATTTCTTCCCCGAACAAGTCCGCCAAACGGCGCAGGAAGGTCGATTTACCGCACCCGGAGTCCCCGGCAACGCCAATTAAAACCACACGGTTTGGCTGACTGGTCATAGGCTCCCTCTAACCTCTAGAATTCACACTGCGATTTGTTAACTAACCAAAATACCCCTAATCGGGTCATTGGGAACAGAATAATTTGCTCCCAGACGCCACCCGGTTCATCAAAATCGACTCAGGTAGAAAAGCCTACCTGGGAAACCCTGACTGACCAAAGCAGCCTCAGCATTAAATCAGCATTCGCGCCAATCTCGATGCCGAAAATGCCGAATAAGTATTTAATACTACCTGATACCGTAATCCTATCAGAAGCTTGTAATCCCTACAAGGCGAGTTGCGACCCAATCCTCATAGTTTTCTATGCTAAGTAGGTAGGCGCGATTAAGCTTGCAACCCCAAAAGCTGTTCCGCCCGCTGCACGGGCGGAACAGCTTTTGGGGTTGCAACTTTCATTCCACGCCCATTTACTTACTGGACTTTTGACTAAATCGCGCCGATTTTTCTTGAAACGCTGGCAGCGCCAGCGTTTCAAGAAAAATCGGCGCTAAAATTAAATATGCCGCGAAACGCTCTCGTAGAGAGCGTTTCGCGGCATTGCAAGAAAAATAGTCAAAACTCCAGTTACTTAGGGGTTGGCAACAAAATTAAAGTTCCAGTTTTAGTCCGACGCGGCGGAGTCGCATCGGACTAAAACTGGAACTTTGATTAACCCGCAAAACGCCTAGTACAGCAAAACAAAAGTTTTACAAGGGGTGAAGGGGTGATTCCCCCTTGAGGGGGCAGGGGGTGTGACCCTGCTTGGGGGCGAGAGCAACCAAACCCCCATGTTGCAGAACTTTGTGTTCGCAACACTAGTAGTCCACCAAAGTCTCTTTACTTATATGCTTATCCGAAAACCGAGAACCCCAATTCTGGCAGGTGCGACGCTACAGCGTCGCACCTGCCAGAATTGGGGTTCTCGGATAAGCGCTTAGTAAAATTCTGGAATACTGCACGTTTTGTGCAGATGAGGCATGGGGTGCAGGGGCTTCGACGTGATCTCAGATGTTCGGCGAGCGCTCAGTCGAGCCGAACATCTGAGATCACGCCGAAGTCCTCGCCAAACTCCGAACGTTGGAACCCCTGCGTGGGGGACTACCCACATAGCCCCGTCCCTCGCCTGAGTGAGAACCGCGATAGGCATTTCAGGTAACACTGATCCCAAAATTGGTTTAAAAATGATTCAGTGTTAACATTCCTTAAGGCGATCGCTCGATATGGTTAGAAATGGATGGATTGTCTTCTATCCGGGCTTCAACCGTTGAGCCATACGCCGACAATGCTACGCTTAGTACCAGCCTCCAAACATCCGATTGGGTTTTCGGAGACCTAACCTTTGGGTTTTAGGGTTTTAATTTAAAGCGGATGGGGTAGCGTTTTGCGCCGCCTGTTCCGCAAGAATTATCCCGCCTTAGGGCGGAAGCCTACGATTTGATTTCAGAGAGCATTGACTAAAGATGTACAATCCAACCGCGGCGGGTGGTGCTGCAAATTCAATATCGGGTAGCCGTCTCTTCCTCTATGAAGTAGAAGGGCTACGCCAGAACGAGGAAACCGACAAGATGGGTTATCCCATCCGAAAAAGCGGTAGCGTTTTTATCACGGTGCCCTATGCCCGTATGAATCAAGAAATGCGGCGCATCACTCGTATGGGTGGAAAGATTGTCAGTATCCGCCCTTTGATGGCTGACGGTGCAGCCAACGGTGCCGTACCCTCAACGGCTGAAGTCCTGCCAACGACCTCAGTGGAAGAGAAGCCCATGACACAGGCCAAAGAGAAGAAAGAAAAGAAGGACGTTCCTGTTAATACCTATCGCCCGAATGCACCCTTTATTGGAAAGTGCATCTCGAACGAAGCCCTGGTAGGTGAAGGCGGCATCGGGATTGTAAATCACATAAAGTTTGACCTGAAGGGCGGCGATCTGCGCTATCTGGAAGGGCAAAGTATTGGCATTATTCCCGAAGGAACCGATGATAAGGGCAAGCCCCACAAGCTGCGCCTCTATTCGATCGCCTCGACCCGCCACGGCGACGATATGGACGACCAGACCGTGTCCCTCTGTGTGCGCCAACTGGAGTACAAGCATCCCGAAACGGGCGAAACCATCTATGGTGTCTGCTCCACTTACCTGACCCAGCTTCAGCCCGGTGCCGATGTGAAAATCACTGGCCCCGTTGGCAAGGAAATGCTGCTGCCCGACGACCCCGATGCCAAGATCGTTATGATGGCCACCGGGACGGGTATTGCTCCCTTCCGGGCTTACCTGTGGCGGATGTTCAAAGACAATGAGAAGGCCGTCAATGCTGACTACCAGTTTAAGGGATTGGCCTGGTTGATCTTTGGTATTCCCACCAGCCCCAACATCCTCTACAAAGAGGAACTGGAGGAGATTCAGCAGAAGTACCCCGACAACTTCCGCCTCACCTACGCTATTAGCCGTGAGCAGAAGAACCCTGAAGGCGGCAGAATGTACATCCAGAATCGGGTGGCGGAGTATGCCGACGAACTCTGGGGCATGGTGAAGGATGAGAAGACCCACGTTTACATCTGTGGTCTGAAGGGTATGGAAGACGGCATTGATGCCGCCATGACTGCTGCTGCTGGAAAGGAGGGCATTGTCTGGAAAGACTACCAGCGCTCTATTAAAGAACGCTGGCACGTAGAGACCTACTAAGGATCTACCTGAAAACCCAAATTTTAGAGGGTGCGGCGCTGTAGCGCCGCACCCTCTAAAATTTGGGTTTCGGTTTTTAAACCTATTGAGCCGCACGACGGAACAGGTGGTCATGTTCGGGGTTATAGAGGCGCGATCGCACCTCCGCCCCAAACGCCCCCCGCTGCTTCACCGTTTCTAGCGCTGGACTGATCAAATACAGCGTTGTGCGAATCAGTTTTTTCTCCTCCGTCAACCCCGCCATCTCCTTCAGGGGCACCACCCAGATCTTTTCATCGGGCCATCCCAGGCGGTAGCAGACCGCGACTGGTGTTTCAGCATCATAGTGACGCATCAGTTGAGCCTGAGATGCTTCGATGTGACGAGCGCTCAGGTAGAGGCACAGGCTGGCCTTATGGGCCGCCAGAGACT
This sequence comes from uncultured bacterium, assembly GCA_964630955.1. GTDB lineage: Bacteria > Cyanobacteriota > Cyanobacteriia > Elainellales > Elainellaceae > CAZVXA01. The sequence continues at coordinate 21,753 of CAZVXA010000080.1, forward strand.
CCAACTCCTCGGCTTCCGGCACGCGAGTCCGTCCACTGATGCGCGTCAGAATAATGGTTTGCACCAGCCCTGGAATCGTCAGTTCAGTTTTGAGTGTTGCCGCCGCCGCCTGAAATGCGCTGATACCGGGAACCACCTCGAAGGGTACAGCAGCATTGGCCAGGGCTTCCATCTGTTCATGAATGGCGCTGTAAAGGCTGGGGTCTCCGGATTGCAGGCGCACAACCGATTTCTGCGATCGCACCCGCTCCACCATCAGCGGCAGGATCTCCTCCAGCGTTTTGTCTGCCGTCCGCACCACCTCTGCATCTTGCCGAACGATACCCAGCATCTGCCGGGGTACCAGTGAGTCAGCAACGACGATCACATCCGCCTGAGACAGTAAACGGTAAGCCTTCAGGGTCAGCAGTTCTGGGTCTCCAGGACCCGCTCCAACCAGATAAACGGCTGGCGTCAGGCCATTTGTAGAAGCGCGATCGCCTCCAGGATGGGGTTCACGGTGCTGGTCGTCGATCGCCTGAGGGTTATCTTGAAAGAATTGGGTTCCTGTCATTCGACTATCTCTGTGAATGTACGCAAGAAAAAGATGGGAAAGCCGTCAAAATTTTATGCAAGTCTCATCTTTTACAAAGAAAGGGTAAAGGCCCAGGTTCATTCCGGAATCGGTCAGCCCCGCTGGTAAACGTGTATGGTAGATGCACCCTGATTCGGACCCCGGAGGAAACTTCGGGGTTTTTCTTATCTCTGGTGACGAATGCTACCAGTTAACCTCGCAGGTAATGACTATCTGTGGGATTCGGTAGAAGTTGTGGCTTCTTCGGTTGTCTCTCCCACTCTGGCTCCCGGCAATTCTCGCCCTAACCCATAGAGCCAGTACAACCCAAATGCGCCCAAACTAATCTGTACCAGACTCACCACCTGGGCAATCCGCAGCGGCCCCAGCATCAGGCTATCCATCCGCAGACCCTCAATCCACAGACGACCTGCACTATAGGCCACCAGATAAACCAGAATCAACGTCCCCACCTTCAGCCCCTGGCGAGAACGAAGTCCCCGGAAGAACAAGTATATCAGGAGGGCAAATACGCCCAGATTCCACAATGACTCGTAGAGAAAGGTGGGATGGAAATACTCATAGGCGGTATAGCCGGGAGGCCGCTGTGCCAGAGGGATGTAAAGCTTCCAGGGAACATTGGTGGGACGACCAAATGCCTCCGAGTTAAAAAAGTTTCCCCAGCGCCCGATCGCCTGTCCCAGAATCAGAGAGGGGGCGATCACATCGGCCAACTGCCAGAAAGAAACTCGATTCAAGCGGGCAAAGATGATTGTGGCGATCGCCCCCCCAATCACCGCACCGTGGATGGCAATACCGCCATGCCAGATGGCCAGAATCTCACCAGGGTTTCGGGCATAGGTTTTCCATTCAAACAGCACGTAATACAGTCGGGCTGCCGGAATCGCTGCGATCACCAGCCAGATTGCCAGGTCACCGACTAAATCAGGATTGATGCCGCGCCGTTTGGCGAGTTGCTGCGACAGCGTCACCCCCAGCAGCACTGCTGAGGCGATCAAGAAACCGTACCAGCGAATCGTGATGGGACCAGCATCAATCATGATGGGGCCAGGGGACTGGAACTGGAAGGCAAGAAGAGAGTTAAGCAGCATGGAGCGTTGGCAATGAAAGGTGCATCCAGAGATAAGGAGAACCAGAATGAGCGTTCTGACAGTCTACCTTTTCCGTTGATGATTCGACCGGGGAAAGGGGAGAACTTCGGGAGCGCAACCTGGCCGACAGGTACAACAGCGATAATCTGGAATTTTGCAAAAAATTTCATCGTCTCCTTGAAACCAGGGGGGTCTTTTTGTTTCTTTCATAAAGCTTGATAGAAATACTTAGACACCTCCGCCCTTTTGCGGTGGAATGTTGACAGGTTGCCTTGGGGCTTCTCAAATTCATCGGTGGTGCAGAGTCTACAAACAGTGAGTAGTCTGGTCTAACGATTCCTACTCCCGAAGACATCGACAGTTATGTATCTCCTTGAGCGCGCTGTGTTTCTCCAGAAATGGAGGCACAGCTTATTTCTTTGTAACGTTCTCGGCTCAAAGAAACCCTTTCCTTTCGTCCCCCCAACTCATTACAATACAATCGATAACTTAAAAACCCGCTCAAACCACCGCCATTACTATGAGTGTCGTTAGCCAAGTCATTCTCAATGCCGATGAAGAGCTTCGCTACCCCAGCAGCGGAGAGCTGAAAAGTATTACAGAATTCTTTCAAACAGGCGAACAGCGCGTCCGAATCGCCGCAACCCTGGCAGATAACGAGAAGAAAATTGTTCAAGAAGCCAGCAAGCAACTCTGGCAGAAGCGTCCCGACTTTATCTCCCCTGGTGGCAATGCCTATGGAGACAAGCAGCGTGCCCTGTGTCTGCGTGACTATGGCTGGTACCTGCGTCTGATTACCTACGGTGTGCTGGCGGGCGACAAGCAACCCATCGAATCCATCGGCCTGGTGGGTGTCCGGGAAATGTACAACTCCCTTGGCGTTCCCGTCCCCGGCATGGTGGAAGCGATTCGCTGTCTGAAGCGTGCTTCCCTGTCGTTGCTCAGTGACGAAGATGCGGCTGAAGCGACTCCCTACTTCGACTACATTATTCAGGCGATGTCGTAGCGGGTTAATGGTTTGGCCCCCTCAATCCCCTTACACCCCCTGCCCCCTTGAGGGGGAAAAAGGGGGACTTCCGAGCCAGTTCCCCCCTTATGTCCCCCTTGAGGGGGTAGGGGTGTCAGGGGGGATCAAACCAGGCAAATACTCATTCGGCGGACTTGTGTGTACACCGTAGCTTGGTAAGGGGGAACTGTTTCCCTCCTCTTGGTAAGGGGAGTCAATGCGGCGAAAGTTGCTTCTTAAAGGATTCTCCTGGTACGAGTCATTTTCCTCGATCCTCTTGCCTTCTGAAGTCAGAGCTTGCTCAAAGGCAGAGGAATTTTTGTATGTCCCTCTCCTCCTTCTATGGCGATCCGAAATGGTTTGTGCAAGGAGGGGCGGGCTGCGCCCGACCCATCTTTCACAAACCATTTCACACATCAAATAGGACTGCGATATGCGTCTCGGCAAAGTGGTTAAATCCAACTCTCACTGCGACTATGTGGTGCAGGTCGATGACAGCATGGATGTCATCCAACCACCCGAAGCCGATGATTACGGATTTGGCAGCTTCGTGAAACTGGAGGAACCGGGGGGCCGTCACTGGGCGGTAGGGCTGATTTACAATTCCCTATTGCAAAATCCCCAGTTCATGAGTAATGGGCCGCGACTCTCCAGCGAACCCGACCCCCTGTTCACCCCGGATTTGATTAACGAGACGCGCACCCTGCTCGGCGTTGTTCTGGTCGGATGCATGGACGGAGACGCCGGAATGCACGGCATTCCCAGGGTGGTCGTCCCGGTGAACACCACAGTCAGCACCATGACCCCAGAGGAAATCTACCGTTTTCACCTGAACGAGGAGGGCAAACCCCAGTTCTGCTACTACAGCCACCTGCTGAAGTGCGGCGGCTCCTTTGCGTCTCAACTGACCCAGCAGGTTTTGCAGGAACTGATCGAGAGCAACCTGTTTATGGACGCTGACCAGCGAGCGCTCCGGATTCTCTGCAAGGAACTGTCCTGGAAGAACACGATGGGTGCAATGCGGTGACCGTGATATTTGGGAGTTCCAATGTAAAAAAACCGACATCCTCCAGGAAGGAGGCTGTCGGTGAGTCGTGTGTTCCCTGTTGATGACTCGGCTAGAGTTGAGTCTCCTTTAGTATGCCCGGAGAGAACAGAAAGCATCACGATCTCGATCATTTATACGTGTGATATTTGTCACATTGTATTTACGGAGAGGCCAGGTTCATGTTAGAGAGCGCCCCCCAGGGTTTTACGGAGGCATGAGCAGCAGTAGGGGGACAGAAAGCCTGTTTGCGGCGATCGCCCCCCAAAAATTACCCAACGATGGCGATCGCCCCAAGCTCATCCTCGTTACTGGCCTCTGGCCAGGAATGCTCACTGGAGGCTCTGCCTCCACCTCGGAGCAGGAGGCAGAGCCTCCAAAAGCCCGTCTCCAGGCAGAGCCTGGGGACGAGGTACTTCTCGTGCTTCTCGTTAATCCTGTGTCCTCGTTTATCTTCGTTCATCCTCTTTGTCATCCTCGTTACTGGCCTCTGGCCAGTAATGCTGGCTAGAGGCTCTGCCTCCACCTCCCAACAGGCGAAATATGAGGGGCGATCGCCCCTCGTCAGGTGGCCACTGAATGGCCTTGACATCCCCAATGAAAAGACTACAAATGTAGGTAATTCCCCCCATTCTCTTCATCCCCCCATGCTGGAACCCCTCTCGATCGCCGCTGCCACCGCCATTGCCAAAATCATCCTCGACAAATTCTATGAAGGTGCAGGCAGCAAACTCGGTGAGGTTGTCGTCACCCGCGCCACCGAAGCCATTCAAAAATTGGGCAATCTGGTGTGGCAGCGCTGCTTTAAGGGCAAGCCCGATGTCGAGCAGTTGGTCGAAAAAGCAGGCCAGGGTTCAGAGGCGGAAACCAAAACGCTGAAAGCCTATCTCGATAAAGCGCTGGTTCCCGACGCGGAGCTGACCCGAGAGGTGAAGCCCTTCGCGCAGGAAATTCATCAGGTGATCGTGCAGATGGAGAATGTCAGTGCCGAAAACCTGATGCAGGTCTTTGATGGGCAGGGGTTACAGGTCAACAACCCCAGCGCACCCACGATTCAAGCGAAGGATAGCCCGATTACCATCAATTACAATCAGACCTGACTGGAGACGGCGGGACGGGAACCGCCAAAGATCAGCACCCCAGACTACGGCCTCGAAAACCTGATCGCCACCGAATTCATTGGGCGGCAGCAAGAGCTGCGCCAGCTCCACGAAAACCTCCAGGGCAATGGGTCGGGCGTTCAGCAGGTAGCCATCGTGGCCGCAGCGGGCATGGGAGGCATCGGCAAAACTGCCCTGGCCCAGCACTATCTGCGGCAGGCGAAGGACGCTTATCCCGGTGGGCGCTGGTATCTCAAGGTGCGGGAGACCAGTCTGGCGCTACAGGTGCAGGAGGCCGCGACGTTTCAGGGGTGGCAGATTCCTGACCCGCTCCAGGATGAAAAACAGCGGGTGCAATGGGTGTATGCCTGCTGGCAGCAGCAGTTCCCCGGTGAGCGGCTGCTGTTGCTGGATGATGTCACTGATTACGGCCAGATCCGGGATTACCTGCCTGGTGACCCCTCGTTTCGAGTGCTGATCACCACCCGTCTGCAACTGGGCAAACCCGTCAACCGTCTGGATCTGGGGGTGCTTCCGCTATCGGATGCCGTGAACCTGCTGAGGAGCCTGGTAGAAGATGCAGCGCGAATTAATGCCGCACTCCAGGATGCGGAAGCGCTGTGTGAGTGGGTCGGGCGCTTACCACTGGGCATCGAGCTAATTGGGCGCTACCTTGCCGCCCACCCCAACCTGAAATTGCCTACCCTGCAACAGCGACTGGAGGAGAAGCGACTGCAAGCCAGAGCGCTAACCCAGAAGCCTCCAGAAATGGCCTACCAACTTGATTTACAGGCGGCCTTCGAGCTGAGCTGGCAAGACCTGACCCCACCCGCCAAAACCCTCGCTGGCCTGCTGAGCATCTTTGCCCTGGCCCCCATCCCTACGAAACTGATTGCCCTGGCCCTACCCGATTGGGACGAAGAAACCCTGGAGGAGACGTTAGACAGTGTTCTGGTCTACCGCAGCCTTGTGCAAAGCAGTGATGGCAATTACCAACTGCACCAACTGGTGAGAGAGTTTCTTCAGCAGAAGTTGGTGACCGAACTGGCAAACGAAATGCCTATCCTTCAGAAAAGTGTTGCCGATGCGTTGACCACTGTTGCCAAGCAGTTCCCGCAGACGATTCCACTGGGCTTGCTGGAGCAGATCAAAACGACCATTCCCCACGTGGAAATGGTTGCCAATGGACTGATGAATTTGATTGAAGACAGCACTGATGCTCTCTGGCCATTCGTTGGCTTAGCCCGCTTTTACGAGAATCAGAGCTTATGGATAGAAGCCTTCCAGTGGTATCAAGCCTGTCTGGAGATGACTGAGCAGCGCTTTGGCCCAGATCATCCCTCCACGGCGACGAGTCTGAACAACCTGGCGGGCTTGTACGAATCGATGGGGCGCTACGCAGAGGCGGAACCGTTGTATGTGCGATCGCTTGCCATCC
>CAZVXA010000081.1:0-27598 GCA_964630955.1 uncultured bacterium
CGCCCCCCCCCCCCCTCTCTCAAAAACAATGACAGGTTAATTTGTTCACGATCCTAAGCAGTTCTCTCGTTTCCAGGCGTCTCGCCTGGAAACGAGAGTTTTCGAAAATATTCCTCATCTAGTGTGACAAAAGAGGGCTACAGCGCAAAGCGCTGTAATCAAAATAAATCATACAGGGCTACCGATGCTGAAGCACGACCTGAGACGCAGTTCCAGTCGCTTTGACCTGGACGAGACGGCTTTCATCTGGTTGGAGCGTGAGCGTCAGATACAGGTAATCTTTGGGCGGGTCAGGCAGTCTTTCTGGCCATTCGATTGCCACGATCCCCGGTGTTGCCTCCCCGCTCCAGTAGTCTTCCAGGTGCAACCCTTCCACTTCAGCGGGTTCCAGTCGGTAGAGATCCAGATGATACAGCGGGATTCGTCCCTCAAGGTACTCGTTGATCAGGGTGAAGGTTGGACTGAGAATTGGATCGGTAATTCCCATACCCATGCCAATTCCCTGCACCAGCGTTGTTTTCCCAGCCCCCAGATCACCCTGCAACAGCAGTACGGTGCCGGGGGGAAGCGATCGCCCCAGCATCTCGCCAAACTCCTGCGTGGCTGCTGCATCCCTGAGAACAAAAGAAGTATCCTGCTCCGCCATAGTCGTATTGCCCATCCTGTAGCGCTGAACAGACAAAAGCCCTGGTCTACTGAAAAGAGACCAGGGCCTTTTGAAAACTATAATCTGGATAACTGACAATGGCCTGAGAGTTGCTGGCAGTGATTCGGTAACCCTACCTGAAACCTGAAACCTGAAACCTGAAACCCAAAATTTACCCGGCTCTAGTTATCGTAAACTCGGCACTCAACCGCTTCAGGATTGTCATCGCAGTACTGCTGAAGCGGTGTCTTTGGAGCCTCTTTCTGACGCTGGTGGGAAGCTTCGGCCTGGAGTTCCTCTACTGCATCCCAGGCAGCGGCGCACTCTGCCGAGCCATCGCCTTTGATTTCACAGACGGTGCGAGCCTCGGTACGCTCCTGGTCAATTTTGGATTGGATATCGCTCATATTTGGATACGTTGATTTTTCTTTTTGGGTTATTGCTAATGACTCCCCTCCAGAGTAGCGCAGTGACAGATTTCGTCAAGCGACCCCAGGGTGAATCACGGCAGACAACCAGTTCTGGACTTTAGAGGGGCGATCGCCACTGGGAAGTGCGGGGTTGCAACCCCAAAGCACGTTCGTTCCCTCAAACCGCTATGATCCAGTTATTCCGCTCAACTTATGCTACCTTGCGATTGCTGCCCACCGCCTGTAAACGTTGTTACCAAAAATCGATCGGAACTATAATCAAATCTTATCGTTTTGATTGAAGTTTGTGAGGCGTGCGCATCAAAGTCAAGGTTCTGCGGGCAGTTCGACCAGCACCACATCAAAGGGACTCGTGTCATGACCGAATCTGCAACTGATCGAATGGAGTGGGTAAGCGCCATTTCGACCCGTGCCTCCCTCGAAGCTGCGGTGCAGGAGGTCGTCGAAAAGGTGCAACAGCAGTTGCGATCGCCCGCCCATTTGGGGTTTGTGTTTATCTCCTCGGCCTTTGCCAGCGAGTATTCCCGGCTCATTCCTCTGCTAAAGGAGCGTCTGTCACTGCCCCATCTACTGGGCTGTAGTGGGGGTGGCGTGGTAGGCAACAATCCCTTTGGCCAACCAGAAGAAATTGAAGATGAGCCAGGAATCAGCCTCAGTCTGGCCCATTTGCCCGATGTGACGGTGCATCCATTCCACATTTCGGCGGACGATCTGCCCGATTTAGATAGTCCACCCGAAGAGTGGATAGAGCGGGTGGGCATCTCTCCCCAGGAGCAGCCCAGCTTTGTTTTGCTTTCTGATCCCATGTCTTCAGGGATTAATGACCTGTTGCAGGGGCTGGACTTTGCCTATGCGGGCGCACCCAAGGTGGGGGGATTGGCCAGCAGTGCTGGCATGGCGGGGCATGGCGCATTATTCTGTGATGACAAGCTGTATCGCGAGGGGACGGTGGGTGTGGCCCTCAGCGGTCGTGTGGTGCTGGAAACGATTGTGGCCCAGGGATGTCGCCCCATTGGTCAGCCCCTGCGCGTGATTGAGGGGGAACGAAACATTCTGTTGAAGGTTGAGCCACAGACGGCGGATGATACCGCCTGTGGGGTTTCAAAGACTCCCCTGGAGGCACTCCAGGAACTGTTGCAAGACCTGAGCGAGGAGGACCGGGAACTGGCACAGCACTCCCTGTTTGTCGGAATTGCTCAAAGTGAGTTCAAACGCAAGTTGGAGGCGGGTGATTTTCTGATTCGTAATCTGCTGGGGGTGGACCCAAGGGTGGGGGCGATCGCTGTGGGGGATCGCGTGCGTCCCGGCCAGCGCATCCAGTTTCACCTGCGCGATTCAGAAGCCTCTGCTGAAGATCTGGAAACCCTACTGGAAAAATATACCCAGGAGAATCGTCCGGCTGCGGCTGGCGCGCTGATGTTTGCCTGTATGGGGCGGGGCGAAGGGCTGTACGGCGAACCCCACTTTGATTCCCGGTTGTTCAGTCGCTACATCCGCAATATCCCCCTCAGTGGTTTTTTCTGCAATGGGGAGATTGGTCCTGTGGGTGGCTCCACATTTCTGCATGGATATACCTCCGTTTTTGGGATCTGCCGCGAACCGTAACACTGACACTGAAGCGTTGTTGCGGGCATAAAGCTGACAGGGTGCTGCTCTAAGGGGGCTTCTCGCTCTCCAGGAAAACAGGAATGCAGTTCGAAGGCTGCAATATCTCCAAGCCAGGGAATTATTTAAGGAGTAGCACTATTCAGTCTGCTCAAATCTGTTGTGCAGCACAGGTATTGTAGATTCTCATGCAGCTTTCCTCCGCCGCCGAACGTGAAGCCATCCTTGACGACATTCTGAACCATGCCAATGCTGCGATTGGTCGATATCGGATTTATGGAGCGTCCCCTTCGGTTGAGCGTGGTGACCCTTGCACTATCTACGAAGCAGCGTGCCCCTGGAGCATTGATTATCTCTCTCCGGGTTGCGAAACCATTTACGGGTATACTCCCAATGAGCTGATGGCAGACCCGGCACTCTGGATCTCGCGAGTGCATCCTGAAGACTGGCAGTCTGTTATTCTCTCGAATCTTGAAAAGGTGTGCCTGGTGTCGGGGAATATGCCCCAAACCATTACCGCTGAGTACCGCGTCTCCCACAGGGAGGGTGGCTTACGCTGGATTTCTGAGCATCTCACCGTTCGCCATCATGCCGAGGAGAACTGCTGGATGGTGACCGGAATTGCCGTTGATATCACCCACCGCAAACAGGTTGAGGCCGCTCTCCAGCAAAGTGAAACGACCCAACGGGCCATTTTACAGGCGATGCCCGATTTGCTGATGGTGATGCGGAAGGACGGCAGCTATCTCAATCGATTGAACGAAGGCACATTCAAAACGATTCCCACGCCCCAAATTGATGATCGCCCCACTGTCTACGATGTTTTGCCTCACGAGGTTGCCGAACTGCGACTACAGTCGCTCCAACGTGCGATCGCCACCCAGGAACTGCAAATTTATCAGCAACAGCTCGAAATTGAAGGTGAATGGCGACATCAGGAAGTTCGCACGATTGGCCTCAACCCGGATGAAGCACTGGTTATCGTGCGTGATATCACCGAGCAGAAGCAACTTGAACAGGCGCTACAGGTCAGCGATCGCACCCTGCGTCAGCTTACGGAGGCGGTTCCAGGAATTGTTTACCAGTATCGGCGGTCGGCCCAGGGTGAAGAAAGCCTTCCCTATATCAGTGCTCGCGTCTTTGATCTGTTGCATCTCACCCCCGAACAGTTGCAGAAGGAAGCCCAAAAGATTTGGGAAAGGGTGCTACCGGAGGATCTGGAACTGCTGTTGGCGTCGGTGCAGCGGAGTGCGGTCAGCCTGGAACCTTGGCACCACGTTTACCGGGTGCGCGACCAGCATGGACAGATTCGCTGGCTGTCGGGTCAGGCACTGGCAGACCGCGAATCCGACGGCAGTATCCTCTGGAATGGAGTGATTATCGACATCAGCGATCGTAAGCGAAGTGAGTCTCTGCTCGAAATTCAGAACCAGATTCTGGCAAAAATTATCAGCGGTGCGGCACTCACAGAAGTACTCACAACATTAATTCTGGCGGTTGAATCTCAGATAGACGATGCGATTGGCTCCATCCTGCTGCTAGATTCGCAGGGGTGTTTCCAATCTGGCGTGGCTCCGCACCTGCCGGAAGCTTACAATCAGTCCCTCAATGGTCTCATGCCCGGAGAGGGAGTCGGGTCTTGTGGGACGGCGATCGCTCGACAGCAAATGGTGATTGTGTCAGACATTGCCAGCGATCCCCTCTGGAAGGACTGTAAAGAACTGGCCCTGCCTTATGGGCTGCGAGCCTGCTGGTCAGTCCCGGTGATAACCGAGGATGGGGAAGCGCTGGGCACATTTGGTCTGTATCACCGACAACCCCAATCCCCGCAGCCCGCTGATTTAGAGGTGGTTGCGCTGGCAGCGAATCTGGCCCGATTGGCGATTGAGCGGCATCAAACGATTAATCAGCTGGAGCAACTCAACAATGAACTCGAAGCCAAGGTGATTGAGCGCACCAGCGCACTCCAGGCTAGCGAAGAGCGGCTCCGGCTGGTGGTGCAAAATATGCCAATCATGCTGGATGCATATGACGAAAATGGTCGCCTGATTGTCTGGAATGCTGAATGTGAGCGGGTGACGGGTTTTACTGCCTGGGAGGTCACCCATCACCCCGACTCCATGACGCTGCTGTACCCGGACGAGAACTATCGCGCTGAAATCGTGTCTGTATGGGCCGAACGCGGCAACAATCTGCGCGACTGGGAAGCCGTGATTACCTGTAAGGACGGAAGTCAGAAAACAATTCTCTGGTCAAACGTGTCCCATTCATTTCCGATTCCCGGCTGGGCCGGCTGGGCAGTTGGGCTGGACATCAGCGATCGCAAACGAGCTGAAATGCAGTTGCGGCAGGCCAACGAGACGCTGGCAGTTGCCAATGCCGAACTGGCCCGCGCCAACCGCCTCAAAGACGAATTCCTGGCGAACATGAGCCACGAGCTGAGAACCCCACTCAGCTCAATTCTGGGACTTTCTGAGTTGCTGCACCAGCAGGCTTTTGGCCCGCTGAACGAGAAACAAAAGCAGTTTATGGGCACCATTTTGCAAAGTGGTCGCCACCTGCTGAATCTGATCAACGACATCCTGGATCTGGCCAAGATCGAGTCGGGCAAACTGGAGTTGTCCCTCGCGCCAACTTCAATCCGCAACCTGTGTGAAACCAGTATGGCCTTCGTCAGGCAGCAGGCCCAGCAGAAGGCGATCGCCCTGGAGATGCAGCTTCCCTGCGATTTTGACCTGATCGTGGTGGACGAGCGTCGCATCTGTCAGGCATTGATCAATCTGCTGAATAATGGCGTTAAATTTACGCCGACTGGAGGCAGCGTTGCTCTACATGTCGAAGCAAACCTCCAGGCAGGTGCCATTTGCTTTTCGGTGATCGATACCGGCATTGGCATTGCTACCCAACATATCGCCCATCTCTTTGAGCCATTTGTCCAGATCGACAGCAGCCTTTCTCGCCACTATGAAGGAACTGGTTTGGGGCTGGCGCTGGTCAAGCAAATTGTGGAACTTCATAGCGGCAGTGTCAGCGTTGAGAGTGAGTTGGGCAGGGGCAGTCGGTTCATGATCGCTCTCCCCTATAAGTCCTTCCTGTTGTCTCCCGAATCCCGAATCTCCAAAACCTGCGAGGGTTTTGTGGCTTCATCAGGTGTGGGCGAAGCGGTGCCCCTCCCCTCCCTTGCCAATGCTGCTCCGCTGGTGCTTCTGGCAGACGATAATCCCGACACCCAGCTCTTGCTACAGGATTACCTCCAGTTCAGTGGATTTCGTGTGGTGGTTGCCAGAAATGGTGAAGAGGCACTGCGAACTGCCGCAGTTCACCTGCCTGACGTGATCTTAATGGATATTCAGATGCCTGGAGTGGACGGTCTGGAGGCAATTCAGCGACTCAAAGAGAGCACTAAAATGGCTAAAATCCCGATTATTGCGGTGACGGCACTGGCTATGCAGGGGGATAGCGATCGCTGTCTGGCCGCTGGGGCAAACGATTACCTGAGTAAACCAATCCAACTCAATCAACTGCTCAATAAACTCAACCACTGGAGCAGGGGTAAATGAAATCAAGTGAACAGAAATGGGGCACCGCAGAGGCGCAGAGAACACAAAGCGCATCCTCTGCGTTCTCTACGCCTCTGTGGTGAGGTCGCCTGTGATTTACTTCCTGTTACTAAGGGCGATGTCCCCCTTAGAAACCTGCATTGCAAAGGCTTTGCACCAAACGCCAGCTTTTGCCATCGTCAGCACGGTGTGGTTATCAATCGGTTGTGGCTGGCCAAATTCATCCAGGGCACTGAACCGATGCAGGTAGCGGCGCACTACAGGTGGCAAATCAGGGAAATCGAAGTGGGCATCGCCTTCGGCAATCCCTGCCCAGAAGTAGCGCAGGTGCGGCGCGAAGGCTTCTGCTTCAACGGTGGGCAGGTTGAGCGGGGGTTGGGTCAGTAGTTTCAGCATGAAGGGGAAGGAGCGATCGCCCATCCATTCCCGTGAAAAATTCAGCAGGTCATCCCAGCCCGGTACCGAAGTCACTCGCCCTGATTCAATCTTGAGCTGCGCCAGCCCATCTGTTCCCTGACGGTAGTGCAACACCCGGTAGGGGTGGGGATAGCTGACCAGTGATCCGGTGGTAATTTCAAAGAACTCTCCCTGCTGGGCCACATCCTGAACGTGCAGATGGCCTGTAAACAGGAGTTTCACCCCCGCCTGCCCTAAGAGGTTTAGCAGGTCTGGGGCATTTTCCAGCATATAGCGCCGTCCCATGCCGTGCTGTGTCTGGCCGGGCAGATGTTCCAGGACGTTGTGGTGGATCATCACCAGTACCAGATCGGTGCCGACCTGGGTCAGTTCTTCCTCCAGCCAGCGCAGTTGGGCGGCATCCATTCGTCCCACTGGGAACTGCTGACCATCCGCATCAAAGGCGTTGGAATTCAGCCCGATGAGCTGTACCCCCGGCAAAATCTGGTGACGGTAGTAGGGCAGTGTTGGGTCGGCGTAGCCAAAGTTCTGATAATAGTGGGGAAACTCAGACAGACCGATCGCTTCCTCAGAAGCCTTTGCCTGGATCACGTCATGGTTTCCCGGAACCACATAGGCGGGGTAGGGTAGCTTTTCCAGGCGATTCGCCAGCCAGGTGTGATTCTCCGGTTCTCCATGCTGGGTCAGGTCTCCCGGCAGTAGCAAAAAGTCCAGGTCGAATTGCTCCAGTTCGCAAAACACCCATTCCAATGCTGGAATACTGACTTCGACCAGATGAAACCGACTGGGATGATCCCACACGGTGTGGGGTAACGCGATGTGCGGATCGCTGACGATAGCAAACCGGAATTCAAGAGACATGGGGTGTGCAGGGTAGGGAGAACGGAGGTTGGGACAGGCAACAGCCATGCAAAACCCTTCTCCCCATCTTAGGGCTAAGGAGATGGCCTGTAGAAAAACCAACCCTGGGAGTCGTTCCGCCCGTGCAGCGGGCAGAACGACTCCCAGGGTTTGCTTCTGTCATACCAGGCGACTGGGTGGTTCGTCTAGGTTAGGCTAGAAACTACAGTATTTGGGAGTCATTGCCTTGGCAGTTGTGCGGGTGCGACAGCACGTTAATCCATTAGGTCAACGGTATCAGCAGGCGATCGCCCCACCCCAGTGGTCGCAGGTGTTCGCAGATCCCACTCGCCCGTTGCACCTGGACATTGGCTGTGCCCGTGGACGGTTTCTGCTGGAGATGGCGGAGCAGGAGCCAGCATGGAACTTTTTGGGTCTGGAGATTCGGCAACCACTGGTGCAGGACGCCAACCGCATCGCCCAGGAACAGGGAATGACCAATTTGCACTATCTGTTCTGCAATGCCAACAACTCCCTGGCCCCGATTCTGACTTCCCTGCCATCCGGGGTGGTGCAGTGCGTCTCCATCCAGTTTCCTGACCCCTGGTTCAAGAAGCGCCACCAGAAGCGGCGAGTTGTGCAACCAGAAGTGGTAAACGCCCTGGCCCAATATTTGCCTGATGGTGCGATGGTATTTCTTCAGTCGGATGTGCAGTCGGTGGCTCAGGAAATGGGCGATCGCTTCCAGCAGCACTCCGCTTTCCAGCAGCAGGGCGATTCCTGGTTGCCAGAAAATCCCCTGCCTGTGGCAACTGAACGAGAACTGTATACGCTGGCGCAAGGAGAACCCGTTTACCGCTTGCTGTATCGCAAAGAATCTGTTTAAAGAGGTGGCGCGGTGCTTTGCACCACGCCACCTCTTTAAACAGACCTGGATATTAGAGCAAATGCCTGTCGCGCTCCAGGTCAAAGATGACTTTCTCCCAGTACCAGTTTTCATCATGGTTTGGATATCGGAGTCTGGCCTGATTCAGGAGCCTTTGAGCGGTACGCTGATCGCCATTCAGCAGACGAATCAAACGGCGCTGGGTGCTGCCCCTGACGTTGCTGTTCCCCACTGGGTGATCAACCGCTGAGCGGCGCGATCGCCCAACTCCTCGTCGCGCCGATCGATGCCAACTCCATAACAGCAGCCCAATCATCACAGCCAAAATCAGCAGTCCGATCGCACGGTTCATAGGGTCAGTTCAAACCTCCAATTTTGATTCTGAGTTGTGTGAATGTTCGTCCACCTGAAGGGCGAGGAACCGACAGGAATTTTTGGTACAAAATACTCCTATTCTTGAGTATCCCCTGTTAATGTGAAGTCGGTTTGTTTTTGAGTTGTCGTTTGTTTGTGGGTTTCTTGAAGCTGGAGCTTTGATCGCCTACAATGCCGCGAAACGCTCTCTTAGAGAGCGTTTCGCGGCGAACTTAATTTTAGCGCCGATTTTTCCTGAAACACTGGCAGCGCCAGCGTTTCAGGAAAAATCGGCGCGATTTAGTCAAAAGTCCAGTGACTCAAAAGTCTAGTTGAAGCTGGAGGGTGATCGCTCGAATGCCCCAGAAGACCAGATGGGAATCCAACTGGATGCGCGAGGCAAGCGATGGGTTGAGATGGGCGATCGCCCGGTAGAGCAAATCTCTATCTCCTCCGGTGAGGGCGATCGCACTATCGGGAAACTGCCGCAACCAATCCTCTGCGAAATGCTGGACAGATACTGTCAGTCCGTACAGGATGCCACTCTGGATGGCATCGGCAGTACTCGTGGCCCAGTGGGGCGGGAGTGGGGCAGCAGCGTCAGAGTAGAGCAACGGCAGAAGCGCAGTGTGGGTGGAGAGCGATCGCAGTTGCAGCCCCAGTCCCGGCAAAATCGCTCCGCCAACCAGCGATGCGCTTGAGTCTGCCCCGGTCAGGGTCAGTGCTGTTCCTGCGTCAATGGTCAGCGCAGGTGAACCGTATTGCTGGAGCGTGCCCCAGAGAGCAAGGGCGCGATCAATGCCCAGGGTAGGATAGGTGTTTTGCAGGGGCACCTGCTCCAGCGTCAGAGGGTGCAGTCTGGGGTAGTTCTGAAAGTAGGTGGTCTGCTCAGGCACCACAGAGGCCAGCCACAGAGCAGGTGGGTTGGGAAACGATGGCAGGTCAGGGGGCAAGCCAACGATTGCGCCGTTGTTCCACGGATGATGTCCTCCAAACTCTGGAGCGGTTTTCAGGTGAGGCGCGTCCCAACTGTGGTGCAGGCGATCGCCCCAGAAGCAGGCCCAGTGCAGGCGTGAATTGCCGACCATGAGGGCCAGCCAGGGTTCAGCAGGAATGCTCACGAATTAGCAATAAAGGTAGTGTATTAGTGTTGTCATCTGATCCGCAGGAAGCGCCAGACGCCGTTGCAGGTCTGCCAAATTGCGGTAAGCGCCGTAGAATTGGCGGTTATGGACAATCCGTCGGGCCAGAAATGGATCGACACCGGGCAGGCGAGCCAGCATTTCTATCGATGCCTGGTTGAGGTCTAGCCGCTGCGGATTGTCCAAACTGTCTGTGTCGTAATAGCAGAAGAGCAGGATGGGTTCCAGGGGCTTGAGGCGATGGGGGGGGAGACTGAGGGCAGCAGCCACATCCTCCAGACAGTGAAACTGCACACCGGACTGCGACAGAGAAACGAGCGATCGCGCCTGATGAATTGACAGTCCCGGCAACCGCAGCCAATCGTCTACCGTTGCCCGGTTCACATCGATCTGGACTCCTCTGGCAGCGGCTTGCTGTACCTCCTCAACAGAGTTAAAGCGACGGTAGGGGTCCGACAATCCGGGCGATTGTCCCTGCTGTAGCTCCCGTCTCAGTTGAGCGCCCGTCTGTTTCAGCACACCCCAAAAATCCTTCATTACGGCATCTGCTCCAGTAGCTGTCGGCGTTTCTGTTCAAACTCATATTCCGAGATCAGTCCATCCTGCCGCAGTTGTTCCAGGTGGCGGATAGCGTCGGCGATCGCCCCGACCTGCTGCGGGTTGAACGACTCAGCCGGGGGCTGGGGAGTAAATATCCCGGTCAACAGGCCGCTTTTTGCGGAGGTACGATTCTCAGGTGGTATGTCTGGCTGTGCAGCGGCATCAAACGTTGATCCGCGCATCAGGTAGAGGAGGGCATCGGTCAGGCTGGCGGCTCTGGCGATCGCAGCAATGGGTGTAAACCCCACGACCAGATACAGCACCCCCCACCGATACTGCCCCAGATAGAACTTGTGCAGTCCCGGAATCAGGAATCCTAATAGTGCCAGTGTCACCGCCACTCTTCGATCTCGCCTCTGACTTAGCATCGCTTCTCGACCTGCCTTAAAACTGCTTGCTCAAAATTTCTTACTCCCTTCACGATTTTGTCCAGAGCAAACGATCCAAACTCTGGAAAACCAATAATAATGATGAATAGGAATCATGGTAGCTTTCATCGGTGATTGGTTGTCGAGTTTGTGCGGTGATGGGAATCGGCTTTGGTTCAATGATTTTCTGACCGCCCGCACCTGTCAACTCCATCCTCTCAGGTGCTGCTTCCTCCGGAAGCAGTTTTGCATCTCTTGTCCAGTGATATTCAACACATTCGATCCTGTCTCTTTGCCCTGGTGGCAGGTGAGTCAGGCACATTTTAACGTCAGCGTCTCCTGAATGCTCAGGATGCCCTGCTTTTGTGCCTGATAAAGCGTTAATCTCTCACTGCTTTGTGTTCCCCAGTCCCGATACCCGATGTCAAACTTCTCTTCATCCGATTGGCTCACTCAGTTCTCCGACCCCTACGCTGTTCTGGGGCTTTCTGTTACTGCGGATGACCGCCGTGTTTTGAAGCGTTATCGCACGATTGCTAAGGTTCTCCACCCCGATTGCTACCTGAACAGCGATGCCGAGATCCGCCGAACTGCCACACAGATTCTTGCGCATCTGGTCAACCCTGCCTACCAGAAACTGAAGCAGGAGAAGAGTCGGGCAGAGTGTCTGGCAACTTTACGTCTGCGGGTGCGACACATGAATCGCGAAGAGCCGTTGACTCCCCAGAGTACCTTGGCGCAGCGGTTGCTCAAGACTCCCCTGGCGGAGGTGGATATGTTTTATGAGCAGGCCATCACCGATCTGTCAGAGGTTCAATGTCAGGCGATCGACCAGTTTGAACAGTGTACCCACCACCTGGGTGAACTGAACCTGGTTTATCTGCGGCTCAAGATGGGAGAACCGATCATCCGTGAAAAGCGGAGCGGCATCGTGCCCGTGCAAACTGTCAACCCTGCTGCTGCTCAAATACCTCTTGCGGTCGAATCTGAGATACAGGCTGTCAACTATGCTCAGCGCCACTACCAGCGAGCGCAGGAGTATATGAAGAAAGGAAATTGGGCGATAGCCAAGCGCGAACTGCAAGACGCGATTCGGATTGAGAACACAAAGAGCGAGTACCACACCCTGCTGGCGATCACCTACCTGATGCAGAATCTGCCTACTATGGCCAAAGTTCATCTACGGCAGGCGCTCAAGCTCAATCCTAAGGATGCGATCGCCCAGAAATACGCGAAGAAGCTGGACATCAAGATCGAGAATGCAGCAGAATCAGCTCAGAAAGACCCCAGTGGCGGCGGACTGTTTGGTATGTTCAGCCGCAAGCGGTAGTGCCCTCAAAACAAAAAAGTGGAGCTGATTAACGTATCAGCTCCATCTGCCGATCCTTTGTGAGAGGAGAACACTTAGCCGCTATTGTAAGCTTATTGAGAAATAATTGCAATAGAATGCAAATGAATTGTCGGGTGGGGTGAGAAGATTCAGTGCAAGCGAACAGTAGTTTTGCTATGATCGTTTAGCTAGATTTTGCGGATGTGGCGGAATTGGTAGACGCGCTAGATTTAGGTTCTAGTTCCTCACGGAGTGAAGGTTCAAGTCCTTTCATCCGCATTTAAAAGATAAGAACGCAGATGAACGCAGATTTTTGTCGTTCAGAGGTTTGAGCTACCCAAGCTCAGAAATCTCGCACGACGCGCTACAAGCACCCCGTCATAAGACACGGCAATCTCCTTCTGCTGCTCCACGTCAACCCACTTTTCCGCAGCTCATGGAGCAGAGCGTGTTCATACACCCGTTCCAAAAATCCAACGCCCAACGTTTTCCCCACCTGAACTGAATTTGGGCATTGCTGATTGGGAGGATGAACTTTTGTAGAGATCCGCGCTTAGCGCGGATCTCTACAAAAGTTCATCCCTGAATTAAGCAACGCCTGAATTTGTATCTTTCGAACCCTGCCAACCCATCTGCTTTCATCTGCGTTCCCTCCCCTACTCCCTCACAGCCTCTCCTACCTGATCTCCCACCGTTTCCTCCAGCGCGTCGTCGCTTCCATCGGCGACTGCTCCTGCTCCTGCTGATGCCGCTCCACGATTGCCCCACTGGAATCCCGCAGTTCCGGATCCCGAAATGGAACTGCGGCCCGCGTCTGCAAATGCTCCTTTTCCATGACCGACAGCGGATGCAACTGGGAACTGTCAAAAGCTCCCACCGTGCCCTGCGACCATTCGTGCGGCAGGTGTAGTTCTCCCAGGGGAATTGTTCCAATCTGTAGGCCCGCCTCCAGCATGGCCGCTCGCACCGCTGCAGACCGGGAGTAGGTGGCCAGCGTGCCAGAGGGAGCCAGACAGGCGACGACCTGGCGAAAGAACTCAACCGTCCACAGTTCAGGGCAGCGTTTTGGGGAGAAGGGGTCAAAGAAGATGGCGTCTGCCTGAAATCCTGCATCGATCGCCCGCTGTATCGTCTGTCGGGCATCGCCGATGTAGAGGTTGGCCGTTAGATTGGGGATATGGCACACATGGGTGTGGGCGATCGCCCGCAACACCTGCTGAACGGGAGTTGACCACGCCCCGATCACCGGAGGTATGACCGCTGCCTGGGGAACTGATGCGTCCAGTTCCAGTCCTATGAGGTGGATCTGACAGTCTGGGTTAGTCCGCCAGATAGTCTCCAGAGCGGCTGCCGAGTTGTAGCCCAGGCCGTAGCACACGTCCAGGAGTGCAATTTTGGGTTGGGTTGCTCGCTCCTCTAAGTGGGTGGCTTCTGCAAACTTGAGAAATGCTTCAGCTTTGGCTCCAAAGCGACTGTGGAACGTCTCGCCAAATCGCTCGGAGAAGAAGGTGTAGGAGCCGTCTGCTGTTTGCTGAGGCATCCATAGGGGTGTATTCATAGAAACATGGGGGATGGAGGAGGCAGCCGCAGGGAAAAGTAACTCAAATTGGGTATTGAGTAGACAGGCGCGATTCAGCTTGAAACCCCAAAGCAGTTCTGCCTGTTGCATAAGCGGAACTGCTTTGGGGGTGGCGACTTTTTCCACGCCACTTCCTTAGCTCCACAGAGACTCCACAACAATCACTCAAGCCGGTATTAAAACAAACTCTGAATGAAAGGTAATGGGAGTGATAATTCGTGCAAAGTTTAAGGTCTCTGTATTAAATCTGTCATTGGCCTTACCAAGAATTCACGCTCACTCTCTCCGGTACCGACTAAGCTAGCTTATAAGGGTACAGCTCAACACCACAGGAATCTACACCACAGGAAAGGATTTTATTTTCCCTTCCAATTCCCCACACTTGATTTAGGGTAATTTCCCACGATCGCTATCGAGTTGCTGAATCGATTTCAATTGATTCATCGAATTCAGTAATGACAGGCGTTATATTTTACAATCAGCACTTCAGAACAAGATTCCCCCCGGGCAGATTCTGTCAGGAATCTACCACACTACTGTTGCGTCATATAGATTAGCGAAACCTTGATCCAACCCCGTTTCAAGGTTTCTTCTCCCACCTATATTCCTATCTCCAGAGGTTAAGTGTTCATGACAGGGCAAGTCACAAAAATCAAAAGCGATCTGGTTAAGGAGGCCTGGAATCTGCTGGAGCAATCGATCGTCTACTATGGCGATCGCCCGGTCGGAACCGTTGCTGCCTGCGACCCCACGGTTGAAGCGTTGAATTATGACCAGTGCTTTGTGCGAGATTTTGTTCCCTCGGCGCTGGTTTTTCTGATCAATGGCCGTGCCGATATCGTCCGCAACTTCCTGATCGAAACGCTGAATTTGCAGGGGCGCGAAAAGCAGATGGACTGTTTTAATGCAGGCCAGGGGTTGATGCCTGCCAGCTTCAAGGTGGTCAACACCGAAACAGGGCAACCTTTTCTGCTGGCGGACTTTGGTGAACACGCAATTGGTCGGGTGACACCCGTAGATTCCTGTCTCTGGTGGATGATTTTGCTGCGGGCCTATGTCAAGTCCACGGGAGATCTGGATCTGGCGCATCAGCCGGAATTTCAACAGGGGATGGTGTGGATTCTCAAGCTCTGTATGGCCGATCGCTTCGATATGTATCCCACTATGCTGGTGCCTGATGGGGCGTTTATGATCGATCGCCGCATGGGCGTCGATGGACATCCGCTGGAAATTCAGGCGCTCTTCTATGCGGCCCTCAGAGCGGCTCAGGAGTTACTACTCCCGACCTATCGAAAGAATATTTATGTACAGGTTGTGAACCAGCGCCTCAGCATCCTCAACTATCACATCCGGCAGTACTACTGGCTGGATATGCAGCGGTTGAATAACATCTACCGCTATCGGGGGGAGGAATTTGGCGAAGCAGCAGTCAATAAGTTCAACATTTACCCGGAATCGATTCCCTACTGGCTGATGGAGTGGATGCCGGAGCAGGGCGGCTATCTGGCGGGGAACCTGGGGCCTGCACGACTGGATTTCCGCTTTTTCTCCCTGGGGAACCTGATGTCGATTCTGGCATCCCTGACCAACGCTGAAGAGTCGCAGCAGATTATGGAATTGATCGATCAGCGGTGGCAGGATCTAGTGGGTCATATGCCCATGAAAATTTGCTTCCCCGCTGTGATGGATGCGGAATGGAAGATTATTACCGGATGCGACCCCAAAAACGTGCCCTGGTCGTACCACAATGGCGGCAACTGGCCTGTTCTGATGTGGCTGCTGGCGGCGGCAGCGCAGAAAACCGGACGCCCCACGATTGGGTGGCGAGCAATCGAGGCGGCAGAGCGCCGTCTCAGCCTGGATGAATGGGCGGAGTACTACGACGGCACCCACGGACGACTGGTTGGTAAGGCTTCCCGCAAGTACCAGACCTGGACAATCGCGGGCTATTTGCTGGCGATCGCCCTGATGGAAGACCCCACCCATTTGAACCTGATCAGCTTCGATGAAGACCCGGAGATTACTAACTGGCTACCGGATCTGAAGCTACCTCGGCTCTAGATGAAGGCATATCAGCACGTTTGACAGGTGCTAAACACCTGTCAAGCGTGCTGACAAACAATCAGGCGGCAGCCTCTTGCTTGACGCTGGTCTGGTTAGCCTGCCGGGTGATTAGCTCCAGGTAGAGCTGCCCCAGACAGGCGGTGATGCCGTCCCAGCTAAAGGTATGTTCCACTCGCTCCCGACCGTTTTCCCCCAGTTCATCCCGCCAGACGGGGTTGGCTAGAATGCGGTCGATGGCAGCGGCAAACCCGGCGACATCTTTCGGCGTCACCAGCAGTCCGGTGTGTTCCGGCACCACCGTAAACTGTAGGCCACCAACGTTGCTGGCGACCACGGGGGTGCGACTGGCCATTGCTTCAATCGGCACCAGGCCAAACGGTTCATAGTGGCTGGGCACAACACAGATATCGGCGGCAGCATAGTACAGCGGCAGTTCACTGTCCAGACGACCGGGGAAATGCGTAATTGCAGTGAGACCCAACTCCTGGACAATGCCCTCGATGCGATCGCGCTCAATTCCATCAGAGCGACCGGGGTGACTGCCACCCCCAATCACCAGCCGCAGTTTCTGCTCACGGAAGCAAGACTGGGCCGCTGCTCGCACCAGTGTTTCGATGCCCTTGCGTGGATCAAATCGGCCTACGTACAGCAGCATCTTCTCATCCTGGGGAATGTTGAGCTGCTGTCGGGCTGTGGTTCGACTGAGTGTGCCAAATCGGCTGGTATCAGTTCCGCAGGGGATCACCTGGATGTTGCCATTAGGAGAAACGAGCGATTGCATATGCTCCTGCTCCTGGGGGCTGGTGGCGACCACGCAATCTACGGATTCCAGACACAGGTGTTCGACCCGCAGGCGCTTACTGGCAATCGGGGGTTTGTTGTCAATGGTGCGGTATTTAACGGCTCCCAGAGAATGGTAGGTGTGCACCTGGACGAGGGGTTGGAACTGCTTCAACTGCATGCCCACCCAGGAAGACAGCCAGTAGTGGGTGTGAACCAGCGAGTAATCGACTTCCTGTTGCTGTTGAAAATGCTGGAATTCCTGGACGAACTCCGGCAAATGGTCGAACAGCTCATCCCGGCTCATAAATGTTGCCGCACCTGCTGGAAGGCGAATGGTGCGGCAATTGGGTAGATGTTGGACGATCGCAGCCTGTTGGGGACAGCTTCGTCGGGTAAACATATCGACCTGCCAGCCCTGCTTTGCCAGCGTTTCTCCTACCTGTCGGACATAAACGTTTTGACCACCCGCTTCCTCCTGACCAATTTCAGCAGCGGGATCGCCATCAACCGAAATCAGAGCGATCCGGTGCTTCTGCGTTGGAAACATGCTTTATCACCTCATAGAGAACACGACTGCTCGCAGCTAGAGGCAAAGAAATTCCCTCCAGAGTCGAGACAGGCACTTGAGAAGCAAACACGTACCAGTCAAAGGACACTGACGAGAATCAGGACACGAATCAAACCGCTCATTCAGTCTCCTCTCAATGCCTGCGAAGTTAGCTGACGGGCTAGGACTGAGAGATGTCCCTCCAGAATATAGATAAGCCCCAGGTTTGGTTCCTCCGCTCCACTTTTGACAGGTAAACATACCTGTCAGGCAATGAATTCGGCAAGTCTATTCAGACAATTTATCGGATTATTGAGTTGTTTGTTGTTCTGAGAAGATACCTTAAACTCAATTTTTCAGTCAACTTCTATAGATTGATTACGGTTTTCGCCTTATCGCAAGCGAGGTTTGAGTTGGGAAAGGGGGGCGGTGTCCCCAGGCAAGGGCACACCCCCTGCCCCCTCAAGGGAGAATCACTCCGGCATTTCGTCCTACAGCGCTTTGCGCTGTAATAGGAAGTGGCGCTTAGTACTGCGCCACTTCCTATTATCGGTTTACGGCGCTTTGCGCTTGAATAAGCCATGGTCGTTTTTGTGAGAGCCTTGCTCCGCGCGGCTCTCACAAAAACAACTGAGCTTTAAGCATTTGAAAATCGCTATAAGTCAGACATGATCAGGCGACCCCCAGCAACACTTTGACCCTCAAGGCTGTACCGGGTGCCAGGAGAACTCCGTTGCGGTAATGCCCGGTGGCTACAATCACATTAGGGTAGCCAGGGAGTTTTTCAATCACAGGAGCAGGGCGATTTTGGGGACGGGGGCGTAGACCCGACCAGGTGTGCAGCACCTCAGCGGTTGCCAGATCGGGCCAAAGGGCGATCGCTCCCTGCCACACCTCCTCCAGAGGTTCTGGATGCGCTACAGGAATTTCACTGCCAGCGGGGAACTCCACCGTCGCCCCCACCCAGTATTCTCCGTGCTCCAGGGGAACCAGATGGATGTCGTTTCCGGTGATCACGGGCTGGAAACTGGGATCGCCTAGCGGTTTTGGGCAGTGAATGCGGACAGCCTGACCGAGGACAGGCACCAGCGACAGGGGAGGCGTTGCGGTTGGGGGCATGAGGGCTGCGGTGCCCAGTCCGGCGGTGAGAATGACCTGTTCCACTGCGATCGCCCCACTGGAGGTCTGGATCGCCGTACAGTGCCCGTCGTTATGGGTTAAGCCCACAACTTTGCAATCCATTTGGAACGCTACTCCGTTCTGGGTGGCGGCTTCCACCAGCGTCAGCGTCAGCAGGGTGGGGTCTATCTGCAAATCTTGCGGAGAATACACGGCACCGATCGCCCCTGCCGCTAAGACGTGGGGACAGCGTTTGTCCAGTTCTTCCCGGTCCCACAGCTCCAGCCCGTAGCCCTGCTGCTGGCGTACCTGCACCAGGTTCTCCCAGTTTGCCTGGTCATCGGGATCGAAACGGAGTTTGACAATGCCCTGGCGATTCCAGCCCAGATTCCGGCCCGTGACGGCCTCCAATTCTGGCAGCAGCGTCCGGTAGCGCTCCAGCGTGGTTCTCCTCAATTCCCAGGCGTTCCCCCTGACTTTCTGGCTGATAGCCCCCATCAAAACGCCCAGCGCTGCCCCGGTAGACCCCTTTGCCGGAGCCTGCTGATCCAGCACGGTGATGTGCAGTCCTGGAGTCAAACTAAGTTCGTAGGCGATCGCTGCCCCAACGACGCCACACCCAACAATTGCAATCTGAGTCATGTCTCAACGATACTCGTAAACACTTCCCGGCATCTTGCCTTTGGTCAAAGCGATATGATTAAAACTTGTCAATCATAAAACTTGCGGGCAAGCCGGGACGTAGGAGAAAGGGAATTCATGATTATTGCGATCGCCAATCAGAAGGGCGGCGTTGCCAAAACTACCTCAACGATCGCGCTGGCGGGCCTGCTGGCGGAGGAGGGTTCCTGTCTCGCGGTTGATCTTGATCCCCAGGGCAACCTCACCACAGGGTTTGGCATTGACCTGGAACCAGGGCGAGCAACCACCTACGAAGTCATGACCGGACGAGCCAGCGTGGCGGATGTGGTGATGGAGACGGCCTTTGGTTGTGACCTGCTGCCGGGAGATATTACGCTGGCTAAGATTGAGAAAGAGCTACAGGATCAGCCCAATCGCTTCTATTCGCTGCGCAAGAACCTGGAACCGGCGCTGGATGATTATGAACAGGTTTTGATTGATTGTCCCCCCAGTCTGGGGCTGCTGACGATCAATGCCCTCTGTGCTGCTGACATCCTGTTGATCCCGGTGCAGTGTCAGTTCTTCGCTTTGAAGGGATTGGAGGGCTTGTTGCAAACGATTGAGGCCGTCCGCAAACGGATGAACCCCGACCTCAAGGTGCTGGGGGTGTTGCCCACGATGGCGGAACCGAACACCGTCATTACCCAGGACATTATGAAAATTCTCAGATCTCAACTGGAAGGTATCCACGTTTTCAATCCAGTTCCCAAATCTGTTAAGTTCCCCTCCTCGAATATGGCAGGGGAACCGATCCACGTCCACGCCCGCGAGTATCGTCTGGTACAGCCCTATCGGGAAGTGGTTCGGGAGATTTTAATGATGTCAGAGTAGCACGTGTTCACCTGACCACTTGAAATCCCCGCAGTCCTTCAGGCGGCTCATACTCCACCTGTACCTCCCTGACCACAGCGGTGGGAGGCCCTTTGTGGCACCAGCGAATCATCTCTTCTACCTGGTCGTCTGTCCCCTCAAAGACCGCTTCTACCCGTCCATCGCGCAGGTTCTTCACCCAGCCATTCAGCTTCAGCAGAATTGCCGTATCCCAGGTTGAAGCCCGATACCCGACTCCCTGCACCCGCCCGGAAACCAGTACGTGGGCGCGAATGATGGGCGATGGTGGGATGTCTTTCATTGCAGAGTTCGGTTACCCGTACAGACAAATAAGTTGCCGAGTGTCCCCTTCTTTCGGTAGATTAGCACTCAAGGGTTGAGAGTGCTAATTAGATGCGGTTGGCGGTGTGGCGAGGCGATTACCCCTTCGGGGAACTGCAAAGCAAACGCCGCTACCAGTCTACCTCCTGATAAAGGAATTGCAACTATCAGCATCGTCTCCCCAATTTTTGTGTACAGGGTCACCCCCGCGTGGTGCTTTGTGCGGTGTAAGAAGTGTATTACCTCATTGTCTGGAGAGATCTTGTATGGCTGCTGTATCTCTGAGCGTTTCTACCGTTAAGCCTTTGGGCGATCGCGTGTTCGTAAAGGTCAGCGCATCTGAAGAGAAAACCGCTGGCGGAATTCTGTTGCCCGACACAGCAAAAGAAAAGCCCCAAGTCGGCGAAGTCGTGGCTGTTGGCCCCGGCAAGCGTGGCGATGACGGCAACCGTCAGGAGATGGAAGTGAAGACGGGTGACAAAGTCCTTTATTCCAAGTACGCCGGAACCGACATCAAATTGGGCACCGAAGAGTACGTGCTGCTGTCTGAGAAGGACATTCTGGCAGTAGTGGCGTAGTTCTAGATTTTTCAAGTTTGTACCAAGTAGTTCAAGTAGTTACTGAGACACTCACACTATGGCTAAGCGCATTATCTACAACGAAAACGCTCGTCGTGCTCTGGAGCGCGGTATGGATATTCTGGCAGAAGCCGTTGCGGTTACCCTTGGTCCCAAAGGCCGCAACGTGGTTCTGGAGAAGAAGTTCGGTGCTCCCCAGATTGTGAATGACGGTGTGACCATCGCCAAGGAAATCGAACTGGAAGACCACGTTGAGAACACGGGCGTTTCTCTGATTCGTCAGGCGGCTTCCAAAACCAACGATGCTGCGGGTGACGGCACCACGACCGCGACCGTTCTGGCTCACGCCATTGTGAAAGAAGGTCTGCGCAACGTGGCGGCTGGTGCCAATGCAATCTCCCTGAAGCGCGGTATCGATAAGGCGACTGCATTCCTGGTGGACAAGATTGCTGAGCACGCTCGCCCTGTAGAAGATTCCAAGGCGATCGCCCAGGTTGGCTCCATCTCTGCCGGTAACGACGAAGAAGTCGGTGCCATGATCGCTGAGGCGATGGACAAAGTGGGTCGGGAAGGCGTGATTTCCCTGGAAGAGGGCAAATCCATGACTACCGAGCTGGAAGTGACTGAGGGGATGCGCTTTGATAAGGGCTATATTTCTCCCTACTTCGCAACCGATACCGAGCGCATGGAAGCGATTCTGGATGAGCCTTTCATCCTGATCACCGACAAGAAGATCACGCTAGTTCAAGACCTTGTTCCTGTGCTGGAGCAGGTGGCTCGTGCGGGGCGTCCGCTGCTGATTCTGGCGGAGGACATCGAGAAGGAAGCGCTGGCAACCCTGGTGGTGAACCGTCTGCGCGGTGTGCTGAACGTGGCTGCTGTGAAGGCTCCTGGCTTTGGCGATCGCCGTAAGGCCATGCTGGAAGATATCGCTGTCCTGACTGGTGGTCAGGTGATCACCGAAGATGCCGGTCTGAAGCTGGAAAGCACCAAGCTTGACATGCTGGGCCGCGCTCGTCGCATCACCATCACCAAAGACACCACCACCATTGTGGCTGAGGGCAACGAAGCCGCTGTGAAGGCTCGCTGCGAGCAGATCCGTCGTCAAATGGATGAAACCGATTCTTCCTACGACAAAGAGAAGCTGCAAGAGCGTCTGGCCAAGCTGTCTGGCGGTGTGGCTGTGGTGAAGGTTGGTGCTGCCACCGAAACCGAAATGAAGGATCGCAAGCTGCGCCTGGAAGATGCCATCAACGCAACGAAGGCTGCTGTTGAAGAAGGTATTGTTCCTGGTGGTGGTACGACCCTGGCGCACCTGTCTCCTTCCCTGGAAGAGTGGGCCAATGGTAACCTGGTCAACGAAGAGCTGACGGGTGCCCTGATCGTGGCTCGCGCCCTGGCGGCTCCCCTGAAGCGGATCGCTGAGAACGCTGGCCAGAACGGTGCGGTGATCGCTGAGCGGGTCAAAGAGAAGGAGTTCAACGTGGGCTACGACGCTGCCAAGGGCGAGTTCGTAGATATGTTCTCCGCCGGTATTGTTGACCCCGCCAAGGTGACCCGTTCCGCACTGCAAAATGCTGCGTCGATCGCTGGCATGGTGCTGACCACCGAGTGCATTGTGGTTGACAAGCCCGAACCCAAGGAATCTGCTCCCGCTGGTGCAGGCGCAGGCATGGGTGGCGACTTCGACTACTAAGTTAGTTGATGGCTAATGTCTGAAAGCCGGGAGGGACTCGCTTAGCGAGTCCCTCCCGGCTTTATCGTTGAAGCTTTTTTCATGTAGAAAGTTTTCCTCGCAGATTGACCTAGAGTAGTGAGTGAGTGCCAATTCTTCTGTAACTATGGCTCGCATCAACCTACTGGATACTCGCACAACTAGCTTTGGCGATCTGATTGGCAATGGCAAAATCTATCGGGTGCCGCTGTTTCAGCGCGATTACTCCTGGAGTGAGGAGAACTGGGAGGATCTGTGGCAGGACATTCTTCTCCTTCATGAGAAACCTGACTCCAGTCACTACATGGGAGCGCTGGTTCTACAAAACTCGGATACTTCTGATAAAGAATTCACGATTATTGATGGTCAGCAGCGGATGGCAACGCTGAGTATTATTGCGATCTCCATCATTGAAAAAATCCAAAAATTAGTCGAAAAGGGAGAGCAAAAGGAAGAGAATCAAGAACGTCAGAAAATTCTGAGACGCACGTATTTAAGTGATCGTGATCCACGATCACTGCGATACTCCAGCAAGTTAATCTTGAACGAAAACAACAATGATTTCTATCAGAGCAATCTGATCAACTTGCGGAAGCCGCTAAACGTGCGATCGCTATCCAGGTCAAATCAGCTACTGTGGCAGTCTTTTCAATACTTCTCAAACCAATTAGAGGGACTTCAGGACATCATTCAGAGTGGAGAGAGGCTTGCTGAGTTCCTTACAGACACGATTGCTCAGCGGCTCCTGTTTATTCAAATTAGCGTGGAAGATGAGCTGAATGCCTACACCGTGTTTGAAACTCTGAACGCAAGAGGAATTGAACTGAGTTCAACCGACCTGCTGAAAAACTACCTGTTCTCGTTGTTTCAAGGGCCGGATGATCTCCAGGAGGCGCAGCGGCAATGGCGCAGGATCATCAGCACGGTTCAGATGGAGCAGTTCCCTGACTTTCTCCGCTATTACCTTAGCCTTCAACAAACGCGAGTTCGGCGTGAACGGCTGTTTAAAGTTGTGCGTGAGTCGGTCAAGCATGGTCAGCAGGCGTTTGAACTGCTGGATCAACTGGAAAACTACAGCAGCCTGTTTATTGCTCTCGGCAATTCCAACGATGAATTCTGGCGCGATACACCCGACAATCGACCCTATATCCGTGAACTGGAGCTGTTTCGGGTGAAACAAGCCTATCCCACCCTGTTCGCTGCATACGGGCAATTTTCTCCTGGAGACTTCACTCGCTTGCTGAAGCTGGTCAGTGTTTTGTCCTTTCGCTACACCACCGTGAGTAGCCTCAACCCGAATGATCTGGAGGTGCTGTACAACAAAGTGGCGATCGCCATCATGAACGGTGAAATTACTTCTCCCAGACAGGTTGCAGAAGCACTCCGTTCGGTCTATGTTTCGGATGACAAGTTTTTACAGGACTTTTCGTTGCTTTCGATATCAACGAAAGGACAGCGAAAGAAGATTGCCCGGTATATTTTGTGCAGATTGGAGGCGGATGCCTCCAATCTCTCTGTCGATGAAGATAGTTTTTCAATTGAACATATTTTGCCCGAGTCGCCCAGCAACGATTGGCGACTCAGCTTCTCTGAGACACAAATTGAGGAAATGGTTTACCGACTCGGTAATCTGACACCGCTAGAGCCGAACCTGAATCGTCAGGTCGGGAATGCACTTTACTCAGTCAAAAAAGAAGCGTATGAACAGAGTGTCTACTCATTGACAAGAAATATCCAGGCAGAGGACTGGACACCGAATTCTCTTGCTAGTCGGCAGAAACGGTTAGCGCAAAGAGCGGTTCATATCTGGAGGGTTGATTTTCTTGCATCCTAGAGTATTTTCAGGTGCCGGACTGCTCTAGCCGTCTGCGCCACTCCTCGTCAATCTTGTCCGATTGCTCCAGTTCCTGTTCCGTCAGATCGCGCTCGGTCGTATAGGCCAGGTCAGACTCACTGACCACCGTTTCGGAGACGAACTGTTGGGCAAAGGCCAGTTTTTCCTGGAGGTCCTGCTCGGCGGCGTTGAGTAGCTCGGCTCGCTGCTGACGCATTTCATTGCGGGTTTCCACCTTGCGGTTGCGTCCCCGTAGAGTGAAGTATCGGACGGCAGGAATTGTCACAAAGCCCGTACCATAGGCCAGCAGCACTCCATAAGCCGTTGCAACAAATCCTGTAGAAATATCTACCTGTCGAGTCAATTGCTGTACATCAGGGCTGAGCAGCATCGCTCCCAGAACCAGGGCAGCAACGAAGTTAAAGATGCCCAGGCTGGCAGCAGCCACCAGTTGTCCCCGTCCGGCCTTGCTGAAGCGCCAGATCTGTTCTTTCAGGTAAGCAGCGACCGGGGACGGATTCCGGCGATCGGCGGTCACCTGCAACTCCGGGAAGTGGTACACCAACTGACCATCGGGACTCACCTCTGGACGACCGTTGAAGCGAGTGAGGACAGGGATCATATAGTCCTCAAATTCCTGAGAATAACCTTTGCCCAGGTTGTCCAGATAAGGTACAACCTGTTCGGCCACGATCGCCCCTCCGTTGTTGCGAATCACTGTGGCGATCGCCCGCCATCGCCGTTCCTCCAGGTCTGCGTTGGGGTTGCCGTCGCCAAACAGGAAGGAGAAAACGGACTCCAGGAAATTCATCTCCGGTTTGCCGTCTACATAGCGGCGGCGTTCGGGGGAGCGGTTGCCATAGTCTGGCAGAAAGATCCAGTACCAGTTGCCACCGAACCAGACATTGGGGACAAACACCATACCGCCATCAGAACTACCGCCGCGATCGCTGTCTCCTTCTCCACGGGAAGCACTGAGGGCAATCAAAATCGCAATAATGGCCAGCACGATGATGACAATGGAGGCAATCAGCAGAATCCCAAAGGAAATACGAATGAGATAGAACAGTACCCCCCAGATCCGCTGCCACCACTCCTGCAATCGCAGCCGAAAATGCTTGCTGCGCAAAACTGACCGAAAATCCTTCGGGAACAGGTAGGCTACCTCCCCCGAATCGGACACCTGTAGATGCCCACCCGCCTCTGAGGCCAGCACCAGTAATCCCTGTTCTGCCAGTTTGATGTCTAGCCCCGCCTGGGACGCAATATCGCCAGCGGTAACGCGGTAGTTCAGTGTCTCCACCGCCTGCATGATTGTCGGATCGGGAGCCATGCCTGCCTCCTGCAAGACTTCTCTATCTCCCACTCTAGGGATTTTTGCAGGAAATGGGTGCAGACCCCGGCGAATCAATATTTTTTGCCCAGAGAGGAAACCAGTACAGCGGCAACAGCAGCAGCACAAACATACCCGCCATCAGCCATAGCTCCCGCAGACGGGGAGATCCAGAACGGGGGCAGTGGATGGTATAAGGGGCAGGGGAGATGGGGGAATGAGATTCGGATTGGGCTGAAGGGGTGATTACCCCTCCGGGGAACTGTGAAGCAAACGCGCCAGACGCAGAAGTTGTTTCGGACATTACAGCAACCATTGAACTGGAACTGCGGTCTGACGGCTCCGACGTTTCGAGCGGTGCCCACGTTGCAGAACCATCGGGAAAGACAACCACGTTTTCCAGAAATGGGCGGGATGGTGCCATCAGTTGAATGTCTGGAGAGACAGACTGGGATGGGGTGTGGGTGTGAGGTGGGTGAGTCATGAGTCCGGTACCTTGTATCAAAGATGGCCTTGCTTCTGGTCAGTATCCCGGTTTTGTCAGAGAAACCGGGTGACGAACCGAAGAGAATTCCGTGATCTTTCGGTGGACATTCGGCTACTGCCATCACCGATTCAGGTGATGGAGGATTGCGAAAACAGTGACGGGTATCACCAGATGCGATCGCCCACCCACCATTCATGCGCCGCCTGTTTCTCGACAGGCTGCAGGAAACCGGGGGAGCGGACTCACCTCGATCTGACCCTCGATCGCCAGTCGGTAAGTCGTTGTGGAATGGCTCAGCCCCACACTGCCCTCCGCGTAGTCCACAAAGCCCCAGGGTTGTCCAGCGTGGCTGTATTGCTGCTCAATGGCATTCGCAGGGGGCACCATCGACACCATATCTGACAGATTGAAGACCCGGTAGCTATTCGGGGCGGTTGTCCGCACAAACTCGGCAAAGGCGCGATCGCCCACCCGGGGCGCACCATAGGTGTAGAGCCGGAGCTGGTCTTTGAAATTGGGATAATTGCTGGATAAGTCGGCGGTGGCCAGCGTCGCCAGTGCGCCCCCCAGACTGTGCCCCGCCACGAAACAGGGTAGCCCGGGATTTAACCGATTCACCGCCCGTCGCACCTGCCCCTTCAGGTCATCGTACAGGCGCAAGAATCCCGTATGCACCTGTCCCCGTACTTGCCGCGACTGCACGAAAGCACTCTGGTTGGCCTGAAAGTTCGCCAACCATTCTTTGGGATTGGCAGTCCCCCGAAACAAGATGATATTGTTCGTTGGAGCAGCCAGCACAAAGCCAAAGTTGACCAGGGTGGGAGCCAAAATTCGGCGGGACACCCCCCTTCCTACCCGTCCCAGGTTGGGAAATAGGGTGGTGGTTGCATCCAGAGACACTCTGAAGGTGGCGATCTGCGTGTAGGCATCCAGCGCAGAGGTATAGCTGCCCAACTCTTGAATTGAACCGTTAAATCGAGGGTCGGTCTGTCCTCGCTCAAACTGCTCCATCCCCAACTGGCTGCACTGAATCAGCAGTCGAGACATGGCGCGATCGTAGGGAATGATGGGTGTCGAGGACAGGTCAGGAGACGAACCGGGTGGGCGATCGCCCGTTGTCAGCTCTCCTTCTCCAATGATGGCGTCCAGTACTGCATTGTCCCTCTCAGTTGGGTCAGTGGGGTTTGTTGAAGCAGACTGCGCGTGAGCCGTTTGAGCAATGGCGCTGCCTGAAAGGCCAGCCGTCAATCCGGTAAACAGAAACCTGCGGCGATCGAATTTAGCCATAATCAGAGAGAGAAGAAGACAACCTAACCATATCGGTACGGTTGTCCCCAATCAATCCCATCGGCTGCACGATGAAACACCCTGATGCTCAGACGCTCTCCCTGGCGTAAGGAGATTTCCAGCCATGAATTAACCTGCGTTGTGTGGGCGGTTCCCCCCCGCGTAGCGGGGGGGAACCGCCCACACAACGGGTAACTGAGATCTTGCACCTTGCTTAAAGAAAAACCAAAACCCTGATTCTGCCGCCGCTTCGCGGCGGCA
>CAZVXA010000082.1:0-27504 GCA_964630955.1 uncultured bacterium
CCGCGCTATCCATCCCCACCGCATCGGCGGATGGGGAATTCCGCGGCTGGGTTAACTGGCGTTGCTTAATCCAGATATGATTTTTTGATTGTGTGGCGCGCTGAGCGCGCCACACAATCAAAAAATCATATTTCAAATCAGCAATGCCAGAAAAATTACCGACTTCCCTTCGCCTCCAGCGCCTCCAATCGACTGCGCAACTCCTGGTTATCCTTCTTCACCTGCTCCAGTTCATCCTGGAGTTTCTTCACCGCCCGGTCAGAACCGACCTTCTTCTGTACCCGGCGGATGGCTTCCTCTGCGAGACGGCGGACTCGACCATCGGGGGTGCGATCGCTTAGAGAAGAAAGCACATCCATCGCCTGCACCGTCTCCATCTGACCCAGCGCCACCACAACGGCTACCTGCGTCAGGAAAAAGGACTCATCGGCTAATTCCCGCAGGCAATCCAGAATCCGTTCCAGGTTGGCACGGGTCTGGCCGCTGGAGATCGCTCCCAGGGCACGGATAGAGGCCAACCGCAGGGGTTGGGGAACGCCCCGTTCGGTGTATTGCAGCACCAGGTCGAGGGCTTCCTCGGAGGTTTTGAGGCGGCTGAGTCCGGCGATCGCCCCACCACGCACCGTCTCGTTCCAGCCTGCCCGCTCCGCCAGAACTTTTCTCAACAGCTTGATCGCCTTCTCAGTTTTGCCAACCAGGGGGGAACTGGCAACATTGGCCAGCGATCGCATAGCGGCGGCTTCGACGTAGTAGCTGGCGTCACCACTCTCGACGATGGGTTTAAGCGCTTTGTAGCTGGCTTTTGTTTTGATATCGGAGAGGGATTCCACGACAGCGCGGCGCACACGAGCTTCGGGGTCGTTCAGTCCCTGCACCAGCGCGTCAAACGCCTGATCCAGTTTGATGGAGGCCAGGTGTTCGGCTACCTCGGCGCGGACGCCCCAGAAAGGGTCTGCGGTCAGGGATTTTTCCAGGGCGCTGACGGCCTCCAGGTTGCCTTTCTTAGCCAGGGCGATCGCCGCATAGATCCGGGAAATTGGGTCGGGGTCGTGCTGGAGTTGGGCCTTCAGTTCTGCAACGGGGTACTCCAGGGAGACGGTTTTGAGGAAATGGTTGCCCACGTCAAAGCTAATGAACTGGGGTTTCTCCGTCAATGGGAAGTAGAAGGTCTGCTCCCGCTCATGGACGCGCACCGTAAAGGTTTTTAGCTCCCTGAAGCTATTGTTGCTGGCATAGCCAAAGCCGATGGGGATTTTCAGGTCGAACAGGCCGCTGCTGAGGGCAGTTTCGCCATCCTTCGCCTGGGTCTGGGTGAGGGTGATCTTTGCCAGGTTGCTGTCGCCATCCCAGGCGTAGGCCACCTTGTAATCGGGGTGGCCTCCCCGGTAGACGTACTGGTCAAACAGGAATTGCAGGTTGCGGCCCGTAGCTTTTTCGATCGCCCGCAGCAGGTCTACCGTCTCGACGGTTTTATGGGCGTTGTCGTTGACAAACGTGTGAATCGTTTTGAAGAACAGGTCGTCACCCAGTTCGGTGCGAATCATGTGGTAGACGCAGGAACCTTTTTCATAGAGATGGCGATCGTACAGTTCGATCGCTTCCCGATAGATATGGGTGACGATGGGCCGACGATAGCGGGAGCTATCCTCTGAGATATAGCTGCGAGCTTCATTTAGCCGATAGTAGGCTGCATCCTCTGCGCTATATTCGTGATTTGTCCACAGCACTTCAGAATAGGAAGCCATGCCCTCTTTGATCCAGGCATGGGACCAGTGTTTAATCACGACCAGATCACCAAACCATTGATGTGCCAGTTCATGGGCGACCAGGCTCTCTGTCCCTCGATTATCCAACGCTGCCCGTTCATCAATTAAACAGCGATCGGTTAACAGCGTAGTGGATGTATTTTCCATGCCGCCGAAGATGAAATCATCCACGCAAACCTGAGCGTATTTGGGAAAAGGATAGACATAGCCAAAGGTCTGACTGAAGAACTCGATCATCTGCGGCGTTTTGCCCATACTGCGGCGAGCGTCATCCTCACGGCCTTTCTCGACGTAGTAGGTGACGGGCCTGCTGTTCCACTCATCTCGCAACTCAGCGAAATCACCCACCGCCAGGGTCATCAGGTAGGTGGGGTGAACCTCCTCCTGAAACCAGTGGTAGATTTTGCTGTCTCCCTGCTCTTCGGTGCTGATCAGGCGACCGTTCGAAATGGCCATCAGATGTCGGGGAACGGTGACCCGAATCTCGGAGGTCGCCAACTGACCGGGATAGTCGAAGCAGGGAAACCAGAAGCGCGAATCCTCATCTTCTCCTTGCGTCCACACCTGGACGGGCTTGTTGGGATAGTATGGATCCGGCCCAATGAAGTACAGACCGCGCTGGGGATTCTGGTTGTGATAGGCGATCGCCACCTCAATGGATTCACCTACAACCGTTCCCGCCTCCAGGTGAATGGTCAGCACCTCGCCATCGTAGTCATAGCTTGGTTCGGCATCGCCCACCTTCACCCCATCAATTTGCAGGTCTACTGCATCCAGCATCAGCCGCTGGATATTGCTACGAATGGGGTTGAGTCGTGTGGTGCAGGTTCCGGAGTAGGACTGTTGGGCAATGTCCAACACCAGATTCAGGGCAATATGTTCAACCTGACCAGGGCGATCGGGATTGTAGTGCGGTTTTGCACCCGGTAGTTCAAACTTTCGGCCATTTTCTTCGGAATCAAAATACCAGTAAGACATGGAAAAGCACTGAATGATAGAGAGGTCAGCTTTAGCAAAATTTAACACTATCCCAGATTGGACGAAGCATCCGGTTGCATTCAGGATATTTTTAGGTGTCGGGTGTCTTCCAGTTTTGGGGGGGGGGGGGGGCGCGCCCCCCCCCCCCCCCCCCCCCAAAACTGGGTGTGGAAATTTGCAAAAGGTGGGATGCAGCCTCAGTTGTCTCCCCTGAATTCGCCTGGAAAAGGCTGTAAACAGATACACGAGAGCGTTTCGCAGCAAACTTATATTTTAGCGCCGATTTTTTCTGAAATGCTGGCGCTGCCAGCATTTCAGAAAAAATCGGCGCGATTTAGTCAAAAGTCCAGTACAAGGGAACAATGATTAAATTCATCTCTATTTAGGATTGAGGAATTTGGGAAGATTGCAGGAATACTGTCTAACCCCAATAATCTCCATTGACCGTCAGTAGGGGCAGTGCACGAAACGTCATATGAACGAGCTTTTAGGATACCGGGCGATCGCCAAACTCTACGAGAGTTCTAACACGGTCGTTTTTCGAGGGGAACGAAATACAGATGGCCAATCAGTGGTCATCAAGCTCCCCCAGTCTTCCCATCCTTCTCTGGATGAGCGAATCCGCTTTCGTAACCAGTACCTGATCACGAAAGATTTAGATTTGCCCGGTATCGTGCGTCCACTCTGCCTGGAACCCTGTGGTTATCGTCTGGCGCTGATTATGCCTGACGAAGGCATGATCTCCCTGTCGCAGTATCTGGAAACCCTGCCAAACTCTATTCCTTCCCTGGATATATTTCTGACAGTCGCCATTCAACTGGCTCAAGCCCTCGATGGTCTTTATACACAAAAAATTATTCACAAAGATATTAAACCTTCTAACATTCTCATTCACCCCCAGACGCATCAGGTCAAGCTGATTGACTTCAGCCTTGCCACCCAATTTCCACAGAAAGCCCAGGAGCCTCAGAACATCAATGTCCTGGAAGGCACCCTCGCCTATCTCTCCCCAGAACAGACGGGCCGCATGAACCGGGCGATCGACTACCGCAGCGATTTCTATTCCCTCGGCGTCACCTTCTACCAACTCCTCACAGGTCAGCTTCCTTTCCAGAGCGACGACCCCCTGGAACTGGTCTACTGTCACCTCGCCAGAGACCCCGTACCGCCACATCAGGTGGTGGGAGCGTGGGAGGGTGGGAGCGTGGGAGCGTGGATAGATGGGAACGTGGATGGGTGGGATGAAGATCAAGACAGAGCTTCCCACCAACCATCCACCCATCTAACCTTCGACCAGCTCAGGGCAACGCCCATCCACCCATCCACCCATCCACCCATCCACCCTTCGACCAGCTCAGGGCAACGCCCATCCACCCACTCATCCCTCTCTTTCCCCCCCGTCCTCTCCCAGATCGTCCTCAAACTCATGGCCAAAAACGCCGAGGATCGCTACCAGAGCGCTGAGGAACTGAAAGCAGACCTGGAAACCTGTCTGGAGCAGTATCGGACAACAGGGACGATCGCCGAATTTCCCCTGGGGCAGGTAGACACCCTGACTCAGTTCAACCTGCCTCAGAAGCTCTACGGACGAGAGGCGCAGGTTCAGATGCCCCTGGAGGCGTTTGAGCGGGTCAGCCACAGGAGGACCACCAGCAGTATGATGGATACGCTGGATGTTGTTGCTATTTTCAAATCCTCTCAGGCGATCTCCCAGGAAATTCAGTCGGAACGGCTACTGGCCAAGCTGATGGAAGGGGTCATGGAGAATGCCGGGGCACAGACTGGGACGCTGATCCTGAAAGCAGAAGGGGAATGGCGGATCGTAGCGCATTGTGTGGACCCGCAAACCTGCCAGTTTGAATCGGCCCCCCTGGAAGCCAGCCAGCAGCTTCCCCTGAGTGTCGTCCACTATGTTCAGCGTACACAGGAAACGGTTGTGATTCACGATCCGGTGAATCACCATTCGTTTACTGCTGAT
Organism: uncultured bacterium; assembly: GCA_964630955.1. Classification (GTDB taxonomy): domain Bacteria; phylum Cyanobacteriota; class Cyanobacteriia; order Elainellales; family Elainellaceae; genus CAZVXA01. The sequence continues at coordinate 4,723 of CAZVXA010000082.1, forward strand.
CCTTACTGGTTGCGGCGATCGCCCCGGAGTGCATTGTGTATTCCCATCCTGAACCAGGGAAAACTGATTGGCCTGCTGTATCTGGAAAATCATGCGACAGCAGGTGCATTCACAGGGGAACGACTGGAAGGGCTGAAGCTGCTGTGCGTACAGGCGGCGATCGCCATTGAGAATAGCCATCTTTATCAACAGCTAGAACAGTACTCTCAGACCCTGGAGCAAAAAGTCCACGAACGCACTCAGGAGTTGGAGTCTGTCAATGCACAGTTGCAGCGATCGCTCAAAGCGCTACAGGCCAGTGAAGCAAAATATCGACAAATTGTGGAGACTGCCAATGAAGGGATCTGGCTTCTGGATAGTGAGAACAAAACCAGCTTTGTGAATCCCAGAATGGCAACAATGCTGGGGTACCAGCCCGAAGAGATGCTGGGCCAAACGCTGTTTCACTTTATGGATGAAGAGGAGATGACGCTGGCTCAGGCCAACATCGAACGGCGGCAGCAGGGTATCACCGAACAGCACGACTTCAAGTTCCGTCACAGGGATGGGTCTGAGGTATGGACGTGGATCTCGACCACACCACTGATGGATGACCAGGGCCAGTATCTGGGCACGCTGGGCATGATCACCGATATTAGCGATCGCCGTCGGGCAGAAGCCGCCCTGAGTCAAAGCGAAGCAACCAATCGCGCTTTGATCGCAGCAATTCCTGACCATATGGTTCGCATGGATCGATCGGGTCAATATCAGGAGCTTTTTGATAGCGACTATGTGAATGTTCTGCTGCCAGAAAAACCAATTAATGAATCCAATGTATATGATGTTTTGCCACATCATCTGGGGGAGCAACGCCTCCTGCGTATTCAATCAGCGCTGGAAACCAGAACGCTGCAACTCTATGAGCAGACCCTTGAGATTGACGACGAGCTTTGCTACGAAGAGGTGCGGATCGTGCCCTTACTCGATCAGGAAGTCCTGGTCATTGTCAGAGACATTACGGAACGCAAACAGGCAGAAAAGGCACTTCAGGAACTGAATGAGAAACTTGAGCAACGAGTGGCCCAACGGACTCAGGAACTACAGCAGCAGACTCAACTTTTGCAGACCATCCTCAACAGTATGGGGGATGGCGTTTTAGTTGCAAATACGCAGGGAATCATTATTCTCCATAATCCAGCGGTTTATCAGATTACGGGGCTGGATGGGAACGCACTCGCATCTAAGGACTGGCAGGCTCTTTGCGGGATTTATTACCCCGATGAAACACGCTATTCCCCTGAACAGATTCCGCTCGTGCGAGCACTTCGGGGAGAATCGATCGATCGAGTAGAGTTACTTCTGCGCAATGAAGCTCGCCCCGATGGTCTGTACATTGAGCTAACCGCTCGCCCTCTCTATGACAGTGGTGATAATTTACTGGGCGGCGTAGTGGTGTTCCGCGATGTGACTAAACGAAAGCAGGCAGAAAATCAACTTCAGGCTCAGGAACAGTTCCTTCGCACTATCTATGAAGGAGTCAACCAGCCTATCTTTGTAGCCGATGTCCTGCCAGACAACAGTGTGCTCCAGGCAGGCTGGAACCCGGCGGCAGAAAAGCGCACTGGGAAAACCTCTGCGTCAGTGGCCGGAAAGCCCATTTCTGAAATTTTTGAAGCCGACGATGCAGAAGAAATTCTTCAGCGTTACGCCCGGTGCATTCATACCAAACAATCGTTCACCGTTGAGGAATGTCTCGATCTCCAGGGGCAATCCCACTGGATGTGGACAACCTTCAACCCCCTGGTCGGTGAGGATGGACGGGTTTATCGGGTGGTTGGAACGGTGTATGACATTACAGAGCGGAAACGCGCAGAACAGGCGCTCCAGGAAAGTGAGGAAAAATTGCGGCTGGCGGCAGAAGCGGCTGAGCTTGGGGTGTGGGACGGCAACTTGCTGATGGGGACTGAGAGCTGGTCTCATAAAACCTATGAAATCTTGGGGTTCACCGAGGAAACGTTTGATGGCAAAACTGAAACCTTTTTTAGCAGGTTGCACCCTGATGACCGACTGACCACTCAGCAACAGTTTGAGCAGGCCCTACAAACAGGCATTTATCGAACCGAATATCGCATCATTCACCCCGATGAAACGATTCACTGGGTCAGTACCAGAGGTCAGGTCTTCTTCGATGCAACAGGGTTTCCCTGCCGCGTCATTGGAATCAATATTGATGTCACCGAGCGCAAACAGGCAGAACTGGTTCTCCGCGAAAGCGAGGAACGGTTCCGACAAATTGCAGAAGCCATTCAGGAGGTTTTCTGGATGACGGAGCTGGATGGGAAAGTTCTGTACGTCAGCCCGGTTTTTGAGCGTATCTGGGGCATTCCCTGTCAGCCACGATATGAAGGCTCTACCGAATGGTTTGAATCCATCCATCCTGATGATCAAAACCGAATGACGATGGCGCTCAGCCATCTGGCAGACGTTGGCTACGATGAGATTTATCGAATCCTGCATCCCGATGGAGAGACCCGCTGGATACACGATCGCGCGTTCCCGATTGCTGACAGTAATGGAATCCCCTATCGGGTGGTCGGGGTTGCCGAAGATATAACCGATCGCAAGCTGGCCGAAGCTGCGGTTCAACAATCAGAGCAAGATTTACGGACTATCTTCAATAACGTTTACGATGCAATTTTTATTCACGGGCTGGATGGCACGATTCTCGACATCAATGATCGCGCGCTGGAGATGCACAGAGTCAGTCGGGAGCAAATTCTGGGAGCCAGCATTGTCGATCTCTCGCCGCCTGACGCCCCCCTGGCGCAACTGCCCGCCATCTTTGAACGGGTCGCCGCCGGGGAGAATGTGCGGTTTGAGTGGCAGTGTCGTCGCCTGAGTGACCAATCGGTCTTTGTCACTGAAATTGCCCTGCGCATGGTAACGCTGGCCAGTCGTTCAGTGTGCATTGCAACCGTGCGAGATATTAGCGATCGCAAGCAGGCGGAGCAGGCCCTACGGCAGAGTGAACAACGCTATGCCACCCTGACCGCTGCGGCTCCAGTGGGGATCTTCCGCACCGACGCAGAAGGTCATTGTCTGTACGTGAACGATCGCTGGTCGCAGATTGCCGGCCTCACAGCCTTAGAGGCGGCAGGAGATGGGTGGGTCAAGGCGATTCACCCGGAGGATCGAGACCTGGTTGCGCAGCACTGGTACCGCTTCGCCGAGACCGGAGACATCTTCCGGTTGGAGTACCGCTTCCAGCGTCCCGAGGGCATGGTCACGTGGGTATTCGGTCAGGCAGTCAAAGAAATCGACGAGGCAGGCATCGTTCGAGGATATGTGGGAACGATCACCGATATCAGCGATCGCAAAGAAGCACAAATGGCGCTGCAAGAAGCACAGCAGTTTGCCCAGAGCATCGCTGACAAAACTCCAGCAGTGCTTTATATTTACGACCTGACCCAGTCTCGCAATCTCTACAGCAATCGCTCCATTGCGGAAGTACTGGGATACTCAACCCAGGAGATCCAGGGGATGAGTGAAACGTTTATGCCGAGTATGTTGCACCCCGATGATCTGGAACTGGTGCTTCAGCACCAGCAGCAAATTGCCGCTGCCAGCGACGGCGAAGACCTGGAACTGGAGTATCGAATCCGTCATGCCAGTGGAGAATGGCGGTGGTTGGTGAGCCGCGACAGTGTGTTTAAGCGGGATGGGAACGGCAACGTGACGCAGTATATTGGAGCGGCGCAGGACATCAGCGATCGCAAACGGGCTGAGGAGGTGCTGCGTCAGATGAATCTGGAGTTGGAGCGCCGGGTCGAGGAGCGGACACTGCAATTGAAAGAGGCGAAAGAAGCCGCAGAAGCAGCCAACAATGCAAAAAGTGAGTTTCTGGCCAACATGAGCCACGAGTTTCGCACACCGCTGAACGGGATTCTGGGGTATGCTCAGATTTTGAAGAATTCACCGGGGCTGAGCGATAGCGATCGCGAAGGGCTGGCGGTGATCGATCGCTGTGGCTCCCATTTGCTCACTCTGATTAGCGATATTCTGGATCTGGCAAAAATCGAAGCCAGAAAACTGGAACTGCATCCCCAACCGTTTCACCTGCCAAAATTTTTGCGAACCCTGGTCGAAATCTGCCAGATCCAGGCAACGCAGAAACAGATCCGGTTTATCTATCAAGAACTTACCCCCCTACCCTCCGGCATTGTGGCCGACGAGCGGCGACTACGGCAGGTATTGCTCAATCTGCTGGGCAACGCACTGAAATTTACGCCAGAGGGCAGTGTCACCTTCCGGGTATGGGTAGTGGATGAACGCGCACCACTGCCGTCTCAAGCCTATTCGATCACGCAGCTCCGGTTTGAGATTGCCGATACGGGCGTTGGTATTGCGGCAGACCAGCTAGAGCGGATTTTGCAGCCCTTTGAACGCACAAACACCGCCCACCACATTGAAGGAACAGGACTGGGATTGGCGATCGCCTGTAACTTGCTGAACCAGATGGGCACACGACTGGAAGTGCAGAGTCAGGTCGGTCAGGGCAGCGTGTTCGGGTTTGAAGTCCAGTGCTGTGAAGCAAATGATTCTCAAGGGAGAGCGGAGCTACCCGTGCGCAGGGTTACGGGTTACCAGGGGCGACCCCGCCATATTCTCGTTGTGGATGATCACGCTGATAACCGCCAGGTGCTGATTAACCTGTTAAAACCACTGGGTTTTGTGGTGTCAGCAGCCAGCAATGGGGAGGAAGCATTAAAGATGATCATGAGCGCTCCGCGCACATCCCCCCAAGGGGACTCCCCCCTGGATTTGCTGATTACGGATCTGGCCATGCCGGGGATGGATGGTTGGAGCCTGGTCCGCCACCTGCGGCAAAATTTGCAGACCCAATCCCTGCCTGTGATTGTCTCTTCAGCGAAAATCTTCGATCTCGATCAGCACAGGAGTCTGGAGGTGGGAGCGAATGCTTTTCTTCCCAAACCAATCCAGACCGAAACATTAATCAACCTGCTTCAGTACCACCTCCAGATCGAGTGGATCGAAGACACTACTGTTTCCCCTCAGGTTTCTGTCATGGCTAGTGACAGCGATCGCTCCTGCATTCACGAGTCCCCACCAATGGTCACCCCACCTCCCGATGTGCTGAATCACCTGCTGGATCTGGCGCGGCGGGGCAGCCTGCCGCGTTTGCTGCGCAAACTGGAGCAGATGCAGCAGACCCAGCCCGAACTCACGCTCTTCGTGAAACAAATTCAGCAGCTTGCAGCTCAGTTTCAGATTAAGCAAATCCAATCCTTCCTGATCGCCTTGGGAGGTAAAAAACCATGATTTCAGAGACGCAGAAACCACAAACGATTCTCATTGTAGATGACAGTCCCCACAATCTGAAGGTTCTTTCTGAGCTATTGATTCAGCAGGACTTTGAGGTGCTGATTGCAACAGATGGGTTGATGGCAATTGAACAGACGGAATACGCTCATCCCGATCTGATTCTGCTGGATGTGATGATGCCTCAGATCAGTGGCTTTGAGACCTGTCGTCGATTGAAAGCAAAACCTGGCCTCCAAGAAATTCCGATCATTTTTATGACGGCCCTGATCGAGACCAGCGACAGACTCCAGGGGTTTGCAGCAGGTGGAGTGGATTACATTACAAAGCCGTACCAGGCAGAGGAGGTGCTGGCGCGCATCAAAGTGCATCTGCAACTCCGAAATCTCACCTCAGCACTGGCTGAGAAGAACCAGCAGTTGAACGAACAGAATGAACGACTACAGAAGGAAATTTGGGAACGTCAGCAAACTGAGATTGCGCTGCGGGAGAGTGAAGAACGCTTCCGCACAATGGCCAACAGTGCCCCAGTGCTGCTATGGGTGTCTGATGCCGCCGGACAATGCACCTTCTTTAACGATAGCTGGTTGATTTTCACCGGGCGATCGCTTGAGCAGGAACTGGGGGAAGGTTGGGCAACAGGCGTTCATCCCGATGACTTCGAACGCTGTATGCAGATCTTCAAAAAGGGACTGGTATACCGCCAATCGTTCCGGATGGAGTATCGGCTAAGACGAGCTGATGGCGAGTATCGCTGGATTCTAGACCACGGTGCGCCGCGCTGTACACCCGATGGTGAATTTGTCGGGTTCATCGGGTCTTGTGTGGATATCAGCGATCGCAAACGGGCAGAGGAAGACCTGCGCCAGCGTGAGGCGCAGTTTGCTGCGATCGCTGCAAATCTTCCAGGGTACCTGTACCGAGTTGTCGTGCTTCCCGATGGTACATTTTTGATGCCCTACCTGAGTGAGGGCGCTGAGCAGATTTACGGTTTGCCTGTTGCAAATCTGACCACCGACCAGTCCCAAATGCAGAATCTGATTCATCCCAATGATCGGCGTATGATGGAAGCGTCGATTTATCAGAGTCTGCAAACGCTGGTTGCTTCCAGTTTTGAATTTCGAGTGAAAACGCGCACTGGAGGATGGAGATGGCTGCATGGAATTGCCCAGGTGCATCGCACTAACGATAACAGGATTATATTCGATGGCATTTGCCTGGATATTAACGAGAAGAAACAATTAGAATTGCAGCGTCAGCAATCTGAAGCAGCATTGCGGGAGAGTGAAACTCGTTTCCGGCAGATCGCTGAAGCCGTTCAGGAGGGATTTTTTGTTGCTGAGGTCATTCCTGCAAACGCCGCCTCGAATGACATTTATCAATATGTTTACGTCAGTCCCTCCTATGAAGTGATCATGGGATCTTCAGCGGCAGAAATCTACGCGAACGGATCACGCTGGTTGAACTTTATACATCCCGATGATCGCGATCGGATTGAAGCAGCATTTCAGCAGGAGTTGCAGGGGGGGGTGTTTGATGAGGAATATCGCTACTTGCGCACTGATGGAACGATGCGCTGGATCCGTGCACAGGCGTTTCCCCTGCGCAATGAGGCGGGAGCGCTGGTTCGAGTGGTGGGGACGATTCAGGATGTGAGCGATCGCAAACAGGCTGAGGCTCAGATTCGGGCCTCGCTGAACGAAAAGGAAGCATTGCTGGCGGAGATTCACCACCGCGTCAAAAATAACCTGCAAATTATCTCCAGTCTGCTCAACCTGCAAGCTTACAAGATTGAGGACCCCCAGGTTCGCAAAGCGCTGGAAGACAGTTGGACTCGCGTTGACTCAATGGCGTTGGTGCATGAGACGCTCTACCGCTCCCAGGATTTCTCCAGCATCAACTTTGCTGCGTATATGGAGAATCTGGCGCAAAATCTTCTGAATACCTACAACACGCAAACGGAACAGATTCATTTGATAGTCGAAGCAGATCCGAAGATTTCCCTCAGACTAAATCAGGCAATTCCCTGCGGGCTGATTATCAACGAACTGATCACCAATGCCCTGAAACACGCCTTCAAGCCGACTCTGGTTCAGCCCGGTTCCAGGGAACTGATGGTTCATCTGGCTCAGACGCCAGACCAGCACATTCAACTGAGGGTAGGGAACAGCGGAGATACCCTCCCTGCCCATTTCGACCTCTCCCACACCCGATCGATGGGGCTGCAACTGGTGACTCAACTGGTGACTCAACTGGATGGTAACCTGACCATCGAGCGAGAGCATGCGACTGACGGTAATGGATCCGGGCGGACTATTTTTCAAATCACCTTCGATCCCCTCCAGGAAGCGGAATAAATCTATAGCGGTTCCCGCTGTTAAGTACTGGACTTTTGACTAAATAGCGCCGATTTTTCCTGAAAAGCTGACTGCGTCAGCTTTTCAGGAAAAATCGGCGCTAAAAATAAATATGCCGCGAAACGCTCTCGCAGAGAGCGTTTCGCGGCATTGTAGAAAAAATAGTCAAAACTCCAGTTACTTATGAGGTACAGAGGGTTTGGGGGCTTCGCTCCCGTATCGGTTTAGCGTTTTCGGATTCCCGATTGCGCTACGCCCAATCGGGAATCCGAAAATCTAATTTTTAGCGTTTCTCGTGTGCCCCTGCGGTGCAGGGGCACACGAGAAACGCTAAAAATATACCCCGCTACGTGGGTGGAACCGCCCACACAACGCAGATAATTTCATTGCTTCCAGCAGTGGTAGGTTCATCCAGATTCTGGGCAATGCTAAGGATATCAGCGATCGCAAGCAAGCAAAGAAACGATGGTGCGCCTCTCTGCGTGAGGGACGCGTCACACCCTAGAGCCAGACGAAAGTAGACAACCCTGTTGGCGAGAGGCAAAATATGCCACATTTAGGGAGATGGTGCATTTGCAAGGATAGGAAACTGCACTCCGACCACCTGAACTGCTAGAAGTTTTCCTCCTTTTGTAATGGTGACTCATGCAAACTCCGACGATCCTTTGTGTCGCTGATCAACCTACTTCACTTCTGATCCTCAACAAACAGCTATCACAGGCTTTTCCTGGTTACAGCATTGAGGTCATTCCACCAACAGCGGTCATGCAACGGCTGGCGCTGCGGTTGTCAGAAGGGGGGGAGGTGCCCCTGATCATTTCAGATGGCGGGTTGGCTGATGTTACAGGAGATTCGCTGCTTGTCACCCTCCAGACCCGCTACCCCCACATTCTCAAAATCATGCTGGTTGAATCTGCTCACCTGGAGAATGCCAGCGAAGCACTGGAAACCTTTGTCAACCGGGCCAGTCTCTACCGATTGATTGCCAAACCCTGGAACCCCCTTGATCTCAAGCTCACTGTCAGTGAAGCATTACGCCGCTTTCAGCAGGAGTGGCAGATCCGCCAACAGAAGTCAGATTCTGAAGAAGCACAGTTCTACGGAGAGGCACAAAACCGCACGATTCTATCAGCAATTCCTGACATTCTCAAGGTTCTCGACGCTGAAGGCCGATACCTGACTTTCTCGCCCAATCAATTTTCAGGGGATCTGCTTCTAGTTGGGAATCCGGAGCAGGCGAGATTGCGAATTACCGATGTATTGCCCCAGGAAGTGAGTCAGCAGTGCCTATCTGCGATTCAGCAAGTACTGAAAACGGGTGAAGTGCAGACCTATGAGCAACAGATTTCGTTTGACAACCGCATTCAATACGAGGAAGTGCGCATCGTTCCCTATCAGGCCGATCAGGTGCTCTGCATTGTGCGGGATATTAGCGATCGCAAGCAGGCTGAGTTAGAACTGTCCCGCAGTCATGATTTGCGGGAAGCACTGTTTAACGAATCTGCCGATGCGCTGTTTCTGGTTGATTCAGAAACACTACTCACAGTTGATTGTAATCAGCGTGCGGTTGCCCTGTTTGAAGCTGACCAGAAAGACGATTTGGTTAATATTTCAGGACATACGCTACAGCGCTATCGGTTCACGGAAGAAGAGTTGATGGATATTGCCCATCAAATCAATACTCAGGGCTTCTGGAGTCGAGAAGTGGAATACGTGACGCTGAAAGGTCACCGCTTCTGGGGCAATATCGCAGCGACTCAAATCAGTATGGGCCATGGCACGCTGAATTTGGTGCGTGTGACGGATATTAGCGATCGCAAGCGCACCGAACTACAACTCAAACAGACCACCAACGAGCTGAACCGATTCTTCTCCGTAGCGCTGGATCTCCTCTGCATCTGTGATTTGAACGGCAAATTTTTGCGGCTCAACCCCGCCTGGGAACGCACACTGGGCTACCCCCTTGAGGAATTACAGCGCCAGGGGTTTTGGCAGTTCATTCACCCGGATGATGTTGACCCGACCAGAGAGGCGATCGCCTCCCTCTACGCCAGAGGTGACTCGGTAAACTTCGTCAATCGCTATCGGCACAGGGATGGTTCCTATCGCTGGTTTGAATGGCGGGCCAGTGTCACGGGAGACCTCACCTACGCTGCCGCCAGAGACGTAACTGAACGCAAACGAGTTGAAACCCAACTGGAGTCACAAAATAGTCTGCTGGCACGGATTGCCAGAGGGGAGCCGCTGACAAAAATCCTCACCGCCCTGATCCATCTGGTCGAAGATAATTTGCAGGGGGCACTCTGCTCAGTCCTGCTATTGGATGAGGAGAACCGACTGCGGCATGGAGCCGCCCTCCGCCTGCCTTATAAATACATTCAAGACGTAGATGGGGTACTGATTGGAGAAGGTGTGGGTTCCTGCGGTACTGCCGCTTTTCGTAATGAGACAGTGATCACGACGGATATCAGTTGCGACCCACTCTGGCAAGACTATCGTCAAATTGCTCTGAAGTTTGGATTGCAGGCGTGCTGGTCCAGCCCAATTCTGGCGAGCGATGGCCGGGTTCTGGGCACCTTTGGTGTGTACTATCAGGAGGTGCGATCGCCACAACCCACAGAACTGGAAATCATCGGCCAGATTGCTAATATCGCCGGGATTGCCATTGAGCGGGAGCAGAACGAAGCCAAAATTCGAAAAAGTGAGGAGCAGCTTCAACTCACGCTCGATTTCACCGAAATTGGAACCTGGAACTGGAATCCATCGACGGGTGATTACCTGTGGAGCGGCAAGATGGAGGAACTGCTGGAACTGCCGCTGGGGTTAGACAATATGTTTCAACTGTGGCTTGACCGGATTCACCCCGATGATGTCGATCGTATCAAAGCCAATATTCAACAGGCCCTCGATACGCATACCCTGTTTGCTGAGGAGTATCGATATTTTCGGTTCGATGGTCGGATGACCTGGCTCTGGGTCAGAGGGCAGGCAATTTATGATGAGGCGGGAGCCATCATCCGGGTGCTGGGAGTCGTGGAGGATATCAGCGATCGCAAGCAGTCGGAGGAAGCCCTGCGCCAGAGTGAAGCCAAAAACCAGGCGATGCTGGCGGCAATGCCGGATCTGATTTTGCGTGTGAAACGGGACGGTACCTGTCTGGACTTTCTGCCCCCTGCCAAATCCCCACAACCCGCTTTTCTGCCGATTTACAATCACATTCAGGAAATTCTGCCGCCCGACCTCCTGCAAAACCAGATCGATGGAATGGAGCGAGCCTTGAAAACCGGGGAGTTACAGGTCTGGGAACAAAAGCTGAATCGGGCAGGCGTTGTCTGTGATGAGGAAGTGCGCGTCGTCCATTGCAGGGGTGACGAGTTTCTGATTATGGTCAGAGATATCACCACACGCAAGCAGGCAGAGGCGAAGCTACGCGAATCGCTGCAGGAAAAAGTAGCGCTCCTCGCAGAGATTCATCACCGGGTTAAGAACAATCTGCAAATTATCTCCAGTCTGCTCAATCTGCAAGCCTATAAAATTGAAGAACCTCAGGTTCGCAGGGCGCTGGAGGACAGTTGGACACGAATTGATTCGATGGCGCTGGTGCACGAGATTCTGTACCAATCTCGAGACTTCTCCAGCATCAGCTTTGCGGAATACCTCAACCATCTCACCCATAATCTTTTCCATACCTACAACCTGCAGGGCGATCGCATTCAACTCCAGATTCAGGCTGACCAGAGTATCACCCTCAATCTGGATCAAGCAATTCCCTGTGGTCTGATTGTCAACGAACTGATCACCAATGCATTCAAACACGCATTTCAGGCCAATTCTGTCTCTGCATTTGGCGGCAAATTACTGGTTTATCTCTCACGAGACACGAACCGGAGAATTCATTTGAGCGTAGGCAATACTGGAGATTTGCTGCCGGCTGACTTCAGTCTGAACAAAACACGGTCGATGGGTCTACAGTTGGTGAATACGCTCGTGCATCAACTGGAAGGTGAATTAATCGTCGAAAGGGGCGATCGCACGCTATTCACGATCACTTTTGATCCGGATGTCCATGTTATTTGAACTCAAGCTCAGTGATTGGGTGGTGCTGGCACAGCCAACACCACCCAATCACTGAGCTTCTAGCTCCCGCAGGGGGCAACTTCATCGTGGTTGCGGCAGCATTACCTTCACCGTGGTGCCCTGTCCCTCTCCATCACTCAATACTTCTACTTTGCCACCGTGCATTTCCACCAGATAATTGACCAGCGACAGACCAATCCCCATACCGCCGTAGGCGCGGGTGGTTGAGCCGTTACCCTGGCGAAAGGTATCGAAGACATGGGGCAGGAAACTGGGACAAATGCCTGTGCCGGAGTCAGATATCTCCAACTCAGCAAAACGGTCTTTTTGGCCCAGGCGTACCGTGACCTGACCGCCCTCTGGTGTAAACTTAATCGCGTTGGAGAGCAAGTGCCATACCACCTGGCGCAGGCGATCGCCATCTCCCCGCAGCATTCCCCCTTCATTCCCACATTGCACCGTAACGTTAATGGATTTTGCTTCGATGGCCACCTGGAGTGAGGCGATCGCCTCTTGCACCAGCAACAGCAAATCAACCGTGCGAGAATCGAGATGCATCCGACCGGCAACCACACAGGACATATCCAGCAGGTCGTACACCAACTGGTTCAGGTCTTTTGCATTGCGCTGAATCGTCTCGATTCCCCGGAGAAAGATCTCGTCCCGCAGCGATCGCTGGCGTAGCAGCTTCGACCAACCCACGATCGTATTTAGTGGCGTCCGCAGCTCATGAGAAATGGAGCCGAGAAATTCATCTTTAAGACGAATTGATTCCTCTGCCTGTCGATAGAGTTGGGCGTTATCCAGGGCGACTGCGGCCCGATTGCCCACCTCTGTGGCGAGCGCCAGGTCAGCCTGGGAGTAGCTCCGCTCAGAGTCTGCCATCGCCAGTAGCAGTGTCCCCACCACTCGTCCGCGTGCTGATAAGGGTACAATCATCAGCGATCGGGGCTTGAGTTCGGTATACAGTTCCAGAAGGCGCTGATCCTGGGTCACTGCAGTAGCCATCTCGTAGGTCGGTTGACTGATCAAAACCGATCGTCCATCCCTCAAAATTTGTGCTGTGATGCTGTTGGGATTCTGGCTATAGGACTGGTACAGGCGGGAGACTTCGTCAATCAACGGCTGTCTCTCAGGGGCACGATGCACTCCCGCCAGCGGACGCAGCCAGTTATCCGATTCCACCTGACTCATGATGCAGTAGTCCGCCAGCGCAGGCACAACCGAATGTATGACGGCAGACAGGGTTTCCTGGTAGTCCAGTGAGTTGGACAGAGCACGGCTGACCTCTGCCAGAAAGACAAAATTGCCCTCTACGATCTCCACCTGACGACGACTGGCCTGCGCCTGTTCCAGCGATCGCTGCCGTTCCAGTTCCGCCTGTTTGCGGGCAGAAATATCGTGGAAGTACAGGGAAACCCCTTCATTAGAGGGATAAATCCGATACTCCAACCAGAGGTTCAACGGCTGACAAAACTCCTCAAACTGCACGGCTCTTCCCGTGTCAACAACCTGCTGACAGTAATGGTACAGCGAAGTATTTAAAATTTGAGGATAAACCTCCCAGATCACCTTACCCAACAGCTCATTCTGCTCTCGCTGAAGATAATCAGCAACGCGACGGTTAACGTAGCTGAAGCGCCACTCGTGGTCAAATGCACAGACACCGTCAGTGATACTTTCCAGAACGTTTGCCAGACGCTCGTTCGTCATGGTCAGTGCTACTTCTGCCTGGTTGCGCCCAACGGACTCCGCGAACAAAGATGCCTTCGTGTGACGCAGTCTCAAAGCCTGTCGAATCAGCTCATGCTCCAGCGCATCACAGGTCTGTTCCAGCACCTTTTCTCGCTGTTTGTAGGAAGAAACATCCTGGAGCAAAATTACACATCCATCTGCATCAGGGTAGATTTTCATTTCCAGCCACTGGTTTAAGTGCCGAAAATACATTTCAAAGCGCTCAAAGGAATACTGGCTGAGGGCGCGATCGCAACGTTCATTGAGCTGTTTACAAACTCCTGTCGTACTGGTTTCTTGAATCAATCGCCCTAATAATTCTTCAGGAGACTTACATAGAATTTCTGTCGCTCGCCAATTGACAAAGGTAATTCGTCCCTGGCGATCGCAATTAATTAATCCATCGGTAATGGCATTCAGGTAGGCCGTTGCACCCTCTAGCCCAAAGGTTTCCATAGCTTCTACAGAGCGTATTGTTCGAGTGATTTTTTGACTGGGGACAGACAGCACTGCAATCGAGGTTTCTGACTTGAGGACAAGGACTCCCTCGACCGATGATTCAGAACCCATTGATTGACACCATGCTTACTATTCGACCCTATTGCGGCAAAATCAGCGTCGCCCTAAGTGCGGAATCCCCCGTCAGTAACAGGTTGGAAAGGCTGTACGGATGGGGAGTATCGGGGGCATAGACAATGGTTTACTGGAGCGCAAAGCGCTCTATCTGCTTGCGTCAAAGCCTTGCAACCCGCCTGAATGCCCGTAGCCACGGCTATAATTGCAGTTCAGGTTACTGTGTTGATTTAATTATGGCTCATTCAATTGGATTAAACCGAATTGGTATTGCGCTGGTGAGTATGTCGCTGGGGGTGGCGATCGCCAGTTGTGACTCAGTGACAACGACACAATACCAGGCCATCGCCAGAACGACCTACACCTGGCACGTCCCCTACCAGGGATTTGGCGGTGGAGCGGGAGAACGTCCTCCCCGCATCGAAAAATTTGCCACTACCACCCTGGAGCAGTGGAATGGCCAGAAACCTGAAGACGCAGTCACAGGCCCCGACGACAGGGGCCTCTGGTGGGGTGCCCTGCCGCCCCGACCCACCATCGACGAAATGGAACAAAAGCGGCAGGGCGACGAGCAGATTGGCACACCGGAACTGAACAAGAGCGTCGAATACCGCATCATCTTTCGCCTGCCGGGGCAGGAAAACCGCGACCTGCCCACCCGCTATGAAGTCTATCGCCAGGTGGTGCGATCCTACGAGGCTCAAGAACCCCTGGAATTTGTCCTGGGGCCAGGAGAAGGCTGGGTTGAGAACGCAGTCCCCAACTCCGGTTCATAACTGCTGGTTGAACTCAGGCCGATTCTCAATGACCCGATGCGTTATCGGGGAAGAGAGCACAATCAAAGTGGTGATCTGACTGCGGGTAAACTGATCCACCAATTGCTCCAGATGCGCCACGGAGGAAACGGCCACCTTCACAATATAGTCATCGCTGCCCGTCACCCGGTGGCACTCCAGTACTTCTGGGTGCTTCTGAAACGAGGCACTCAGCACTGAGCTTTCTCCCGGCATGGAGCCAAATCGCATAAAGGCCAGAATTGGGTAGCCCAGTTTTGATAAATCGACCTCAGCTCGATAGGCGGTGATAATTCCGGCTTCTTCCATTCTGCGAACGCGTTCGACCACGGCGGGAGAGGAAAGCCCCACGCACCGTCCCAGCTCACTCCAGGAAATCCGGGCATCCTCCTGGAGCGATCGCAGAATATGCCAACCCACATCATCTAAAAGCTTTTCTGATTCTAATGTCATAGCGCAAAAACATCTTTGTTTTTAAGGCGTGACTGCATTTTAGCCTTACTTTTGCTATGCACATCCCGCTCTACACTTCTTAATATAGAGATATGGAAAGGTTGCTCCTGGTAGTCCACCAAAGAAACTTTGCCCGGTTGGAGTGGCACGCTTCGCGCGCCACTCCAACCAGGGAACCAGGCAAAGTTCGTCTGGCGAACTACTAGAGATGAGTAATCACATGAGTATCTCGGAGGAGTTGTATGAAAACGCTCAATCTCAATTCGCGGTTGACCCCCACCCTTGATCAGCCGTCCCGCGAAACCCAAACCCAAAAACTGACTCGCAGACAACCGGGCTTCTGGAGCCGTCTGTGGCAAAAACTGGAACACGCACTGCTTTCTGGCGGTGAACTGCAAGTGTGGCAGAAGACCGATCGTCACGGTGGGCGCTACTGGGAAGCCCACGACCCGGTGAGCGATCGCTCCTTCACCACCCGCTCTGAAGCCGAAATGCGCCGCTGGATCGAGCAGCGGTACTACGCAGCTTAGTAGAACTGCATAAAAGTGAAGCACCTCCCTAACTGATAGAGGTGCTTCACTTTTATGCAGTTCTTCAATCCAACCGCACCCCGCGAATCGAATAATCTAGTAACTGCATCGGATGCAACACCGGAACCTCCTTCCCCTGAAGCGCCAGGTGCTTACTGATCTGCACAAAACACCCGATATTGGCAGAGGCAATCATCGTTGCCCCCGTATTCAGCAAATTCGTCACCTTTTGCTGACCCAGTTCCTCCGCCACCTCCGGCTGCAAAATGTTGTACACTCCTGCACTGCCGCAGCACAACGCCGCATCGATCGGCTCCCGTAGCTTCACACCGGGAATCTGGCGCAGCAGTTGGCGAGGCTGGAGGCTGATTTTCTGCCCGTGGATCATGTGGCAGGCATCCTGGTAGACCAGGGTAAGGGGAGCTTCCTGGAGCGGGTTCAGCTTTGCTGTGAGACCCACCTCCGCGAGAAACTCCTGCACATCTTTAACTTTCTTGACGAAGGCGATCGCCCTCTCCTTATAGACTGGGTCATCCTTCAAAATACTGCCGTACTCCTTCAGGGTGTGCCCACAACCGGAAGCATTGATCACCACATAATCGACTCCCGTCTGCTCGAAGGTGTCGATCATCTGCCGCGCCAGTTCCTGCGCCTGCGCCTCCTGTCCCTGGTGATGCGGCAGTGCCCCACAGCACCCCTGCACCTGCGGAACGATTACCTCACAGCCGTTGGCCGTTAAGACCCGCACCGTCGCATCGTTCACATCAGGATTAAACATCCGCTGTACACAGCCCAACAGCATCCCCACCCGATACCGCTGCTGACCTTGCGCTGGAATGCGTTCAGGAATCGTGTCCTCAAATGCCTTCGGAGAAATCTTCGGCAACACTGACTCCATCGCCGCCAGTTGGGGAGAGATCTGCTTCAGAAAGCCGAGCGATCGCACCAGCTTCTGTAAACCCGACTTCTGATACAGCCCCAGTGGACGCAGCAGCAACCGCATTCGATTGGGATAGGGGAAAACGGAGAAAATGAGCTGGCGCAGCAGCCGTTGGGGGAGCGATCGCTCGTAGTTGCGCTCAACCTGGGGACGGGTGGCCTCGATCAGTTGGTCGTAGCGCACACCAGAGGGACAGGTGGTAACGCAGGCCAGACAACCCAGGCAGGAGTCGAAATGCTGCACGGTGCTGGTGGACAGGGGAGCGTCCCCCTCGTTAATCGCATCCATCAGGTAAATGCGACCACGGGGAGAATCCGTTTCCTTGCCAATCACTCGATAACTGGGGCAGGTTGACAGGCAAAACCCACAGTGGACGCAGGCGTCGATCAGCTTTGGATCCGGCGGCGCATGGTCGTCAAAACCGGGAAAGCCCTCGGTATTCAGAGGCAGATTCGTAAAGGAAATCGAGTTCTCGGAAGTTTGCATTGTTTGAAGGGCGATCGCGTTTATAGAAGGTTCGCTTAAGGGGCTGGCCCCTTCTCCTGGGTAAGGGAAGGGCCAGGGTGGGGTCAAAATTCACACAATAAAACGTGAGGGACTCAACAAATTCTCCGGGTCAAACTGCCGCTTGATTCCCTGCATTAGTTGCAGCGCATTCCCTCCATAGCCCCACACGTCCATCTGCTGCTTCAGAGCCACCGGAGCCTCCAGAATCGAGAGAAACCCACCCTGCGCCTGACACAGCCTGCGAATCTCCTGTAACCGTGAAGACGAAGCAGCGGCATTGCCAAAACGGAGCAGCCCCAATCCGCTGCCCGCATGAACCAGTCCAAGTTCTACGTCAGGCATCAGAGCATCCACCTTTTCCAGCACGACCGCCGCATTGGAGGGCATTACCCCTATTTTGCAAGTTGTAGTGGGCGTTGTGGCGTTTGCCTCCCATGTTTCTCGTAATGCGTTCCATAGAGCCGCCTCAGAATTTTCGTTGAGCCGAGCGACGGTCAACCCCAGCGCCTCGCCCACTTTGGCTAACTGCCCCGCCTGCTCCGCCACTCCTACGGGGATACTTTGAAACCGCACCACGAGCGCTAATCCATTCCCCAGGTTCAACCGTTTGGATGAACTGACGGCCAACAGTTCCACTGCGGTCGGCGTCAGGGCTGAGGCCAGAAGCGTCTCCGCTGCCTGCGCAATTTGACTCGCACTGCCAGTCAGCACTACGGTTTCCCCAGCCTCCGGGATGGGATACACCCGAAAGGTCACCTGCGTCAGAATTCCCAGCGTCCCCCATGAACCCGTAAACAGTTTCATCAGGTCGTATCCGGCCACATTCTTCACCACCCGACCTCCCGCTTTGGCGATCGCCCCATCCGCCCGCACAAACTCGATTCCCAGCAGCATATCCCGCACCCCACCGTAGCGATGCCGTAGAGCGCCAGAGTCCGCAGTGGCAATGATGCCACCCAGCGTTGCCGTCGCATAGGCAGGGTTCAGCGCCAGAAACTGACCTGCTTTCGCCAGAATCAGTTGCAGGTCTGCCAGTTTCATCCCGGCTTCAGCAGTCACGGTCAGATCACCGTCGGCATGATCAATTAATCGGTTCAGGCGCTCGGTGCTGATGGCAAGCTGGATTCCCTGTGCCAGTCCACCCCACTTCAGTTTGCTGCCGCTACCTAGAGGGAGTACCCGCCAGCGGTGCTGGTGAGCGCAGGCCATGATTTCCGAGAGTTCTTCAACCGTTGTGGGATAGGCCACACATTCGGGGTAAGCACCCTCCGCCAGTGCCGCTCCAATCCGGTTCTGCATCTCCGGTTCCAGGTTCTCCCAGGCACAGATGCTCGATGACCCGACCAGTGATTCGAGTTTTTGGGCGATCGCACTCATAACCTTTCCCGCGAAACCTGCTGCTTTCCAGCCTACGGCTATCGGGAGCCAAAATGAATAGGAATCTGCTGGCTTGGAGTATCAGATAAGATTTTCTACAGGTCTACATCCTCGTAGAGCAGTCCCAGAGGGAAAGACAGTCCCACACTTGTTAAATTTACCTCGTAGTCTAACGCTAGAGCATCATCCACGGAAAACTGAAATAGTTCCCAGTTTCCTCGCTCGTTCAGGCGATAGCATTCCACGCTGAAGCGATCGGGGTCGATCAGCACATACTCCCTCAGCGTCTCAATCCGCCGATACTGTCGAAATTTTTCTCCCCGGTCAATGGCTTCTGTACTGGGTGATAGTACTTCCGCAATCAAGCAGGGAAACCGGATATACTGACGCGCCGAACGGTCGCGCTCATCGCACGTCACCGACACATCGGCGTAGTGAAAAGGCCCGTGCTCAGATACAGCGACTTTGGCATCACTGGTCAATATCTTGCAGCCCTTTCCTCGCAGATGTGCCTTCAGCAATGCCGCCAGGTTTACTGCCACCTGGTTGTGGGGAATGGTGCCACCAGTCATAGCAACCACTTCGCCGTTCAGGTATTCGTAGCGCAGAGGTTGGGCTTCTTCCCATACCAGGTATTCCTGGGGAGTCATTTTAGGAAAACCAGGATTGGCGATCATGGCTGTGTCCTGAGAAATGGAGTTGACCTACCCTGACTCTAACCCACCTTGAAAATGGGATACAAATCCCCTCGAAATGGCAGGTAAGAACGCCTCACAGGAAGAAAGACCTCGGAGGTTTTTAGAAACCTCCGAGGTCTGGGAATCGCTGGATCTGACTTACGGGAGCCAGGGATTCGGAAGAATAGAAGTGAACTGGCGGAAAGAGCGATTGAGCGATCGCAACCCCTGGATATGCGGCTCATCGGCCTCCACTGGAATGATCGTCGCCTTTGCCCCTTTGCCCAACTGATCAACTACCTGATTCGCGGCCTCCAGCCCGGTCACGTAGGCTTTTTCCTGTGACCAGGAGCCGTGACGGGTGATCACCCAGTCGCCGCTCATGAACACGTTACGAATCGGTGTGATAGCAGGCAGCATCGATTGATAGCTTCCCGGCGAGAAGTGGGTGACCGCACGGGGGAGACGCACCACGCTGCTGTCAATCACCTTCGCGCCAGCAAAGGCGGGGACACAGGTGGTGAGGTCCCGCTGCACTTTTGCAAGGATTTGCTCGTCCTCCATCGGGATGAGCTGGTTGGCGTGGTAGAAGTCGGCCTCCACAACGGTTCCCGGCTCATCGCGGAATTCATCGTGGAGCACGTTCAGGTCGAAGAAAGTCCAGCCTGTGGTGTTGTCAAACCCAAAGCAGGCATTGGAGGCGCGGGGGATGGGAATTTTGCGATCGAACCACAGCCGCGTTGCCAGCACGTCGATCGCCCCCAGGTTCATCAAATTGCAGAATTCAGGGAACTGCCGCAGGGTTGGACTGTTGCCCACAATTTTCTGGATGCCGCTGACCCCCACCCCGAAAATCACCGCATCCGCTTCAAACACCTCCTCACCGCAGATGACCTTTGTCGCTGAGGGGCGATCGTCCTCTTCTTCCACCACCACATCCGTCACCCGGCGATTCGTCAGCACTCGACCTCCCGCCTGTTCAATCCGCTCCACCCAGGGGCGAAAGATTAGCTCCCCGACCGTGCCCCGACACCAGACCACATCAAAATCCGGCTGGTGCGCCAGGATGAAATAGTAGAGCATCCCCAACGCAGCAGCGGCAGAACACTGTTCTCCAGGGGCAAACAGGCCCACCAGCAGCATCGGTTCAAACGACTCTTGATACAGGCGAGCAGAAACACCAAACTGTTTGAACAACTCGCGCGCGGTAACCGGGTCGTAGCGCTTCCAGGCGTCGTCGGAGTTGTCAAAGTCCACCACCGCGTAGAGCAGCGGCAGGGCAGAGAGGCGATCGCCCAGCGGCAGTCGCTTGAACTGGGTGTACAGAAAGGTGCCCAGTGGCGTGGGTAGGCGGGGTTCATCCTGAAAAATCGGCGATTCTACCTCTAAGCCTGCGGGTGAATACTGAGCCGATCGCGTCCACGGGGTGAAGGGCATCAAACCCAGTTCGTTCATCAGCGCAAAAATATTTCGGTAGGGATACCAGAAGCCGTGAATTCCCGCCTCGACCGATCGCCCTCCCGGTGTCTTCCAGCCTGCGACCAGACCACCGGGCTGCGCTCCGGCCTCCAGCAGTGTGACGTCATAGCCCTGCCGTGCCAGATGGTAGGTGGCCCCCAGTCCGGCCCAGCCTGCACCGACAACGACAACTTTGGGTCTTGATTCCATAGGTTCAACTGCGTTCAGGTTTGTCATTGCTCCCGCTCACAGTCTACGTCACTGTTGGGGGCACTGCTGGTAGACCTGCCATTGGAAAAGGGATCTGCTGTTTAATAAAACCCCAGTTTTCACTCGGCGCGGCTTCGCCGCGGTATGCGATTAGCGTCTCTGCGTGCCCCTGCGGCGCAGGGGCACGCAGAGACGCTAAAAACAGGTTTTCGGATTCCAGCCTGGGCGACGCCCAGGCTGGAATCCGAAAACGCTAAACAGATACTCGCCGCGCCGAGTGAAAACTGGGGTTTTACCGGAATTTTATTTTATGGCAAACCCCAAACCATAAGGTGCATCCCACTTCTGTAGATTTTCAAACCCAGTTTTGCGAGTGGCACGGGCTAAACTCGCGCCACTCGCAAAACTGGGATATCTCCGAACCCTATCCGCTTCACCAGAGCTGCACGAGTGTTAAGGCTCGACAAAGAGAAACAGGATTTTGATGTAAAAATTATTACTTTTAACCTAAGAGATACCACTTAGAAAGCATTTCTTCTAGAATGCGTGGTTACAGCGGTATCGATCGTTCCTCGTATCTACCCTGTGCAGGGGATATATGCGCTTTGTTTTTCTGATTCCAGACCTCTATCCAAAGCCCGTTGTTGATCGGATAGACAGTGCATTGAGATTGCTGCGGTTCAAGGTGTTTCAAGATCTGGTGCGGCTTAAAATGATGCCCGTTGAAGTCGCCCACGGTGGGGCTTTGAACATCATGCGACATTGTGAAGTCGCCCGCGCCTGCGGAGTGGATGCGGTGCTGGCAACCATGCGAGGTATTGATACTTACGGCGAAGAATATGGCCTGTACAACCTACCTTTTATCCGATGGGCCGACCGTAAACCCGATGATATTTGCATCATTCCAGACTATGTAACAGAGCTAATGAACGAGGTAGAAGGACAGGCGATCGCCTACCTGCAAGTGCCCATTCATACCCACAATAATTTTGACTACCGAAGCGATCGCGTCACCCTCTGGACCGACTCGCCCTATATGGAAGAAATCTGCCAGGTGACCTATCCCGGCAAAGCCGTTGAGATTGTCCCCAATATTATTGACCCCCAGCAATTTCCCTTCATCCCTCAGTCTCAGCGAGAAGCAGGGCTATTGTTTGCGTTTCCCCGCAAGAACCCGGAATACATCACCGCGACTGAGGCGTGTTACCGGGCAATGGGAGGCACCTTCTGGAAATTCCAGTTAGTTGACGGACTCTCGATTCACGAGCTGACCCAGCAATTCACCCGCCCACAGGTGTTTCTGGCTTCAGCCGATATGGAGGGCTGTGCGTTACCGCCACAGGAATCAATGGCAGCCGGGATCGTCGTCGTGGGGCGTACCGCAAAGGGGGCAAATTTCTGCATGGAACATGGTGAAACCGCAATGACCGCAGAGACCCCTGAAGTTGCTGCCCGGTGCTTGCTGGAACTGGAAAATGCGGAGCTGCGCGATCGCCTCTCGAAGAGCGCCCACCGTTACATCAGCCAGTTCTTTCCAAATCAGACTCCCAAAGCCTTCTGGCAGCACACAATCGCCCAATATCAGAAGGGTTCCAGCGCCAAATTCACTCCCATCGCAGCTGCTTAGGCTCACGAATAAATAAAACCGAATTGTTTTTGAGAGAGACGCGGCAAAGCCGCGTCTCTCTCAAAAACAATTACAGGTTAACCAGAAACCAAACCCCTGATTCTGCCGCCGCGACGCGGCGGCAGAATCAGGGTTTTAGTTTTTCATTA
>CAZVXA010000083.1:0-27083 GCA_964630955.1 uncultured bacterium
GCGCCAAGCGACAACTGGGGTTTTACTGGGATTTTATTTTATGGCAAGCCCCTTAATGAGGCGAGGCGGGGGAATGACGCAAGTGCGCTAAAACAGATCTAGAGATTGTTGTCCTGTGAGGAATGCCTGTCGTGGTTCAGTCACCCCTAATCTGCTAACGGCTGAAGAGTTTATCGTCCGATATGGCGACGATGCCCACTATGAGTTAATTGACGGGGAGCTGATTGAGATGAACCCAACAGAACCCCATGAGCAAGTCGCCGCCTTCATTGGGCGCAAGCTGAACGTGGAGATCGATCGCCAGGATGCTCCTTACCTTAATTCCTGGGAAGCTTACATACCTGCCGCAAAGACCTGCTCGGCAGTCAAATTTAATCCTGGAAATGCAGGAGAAGTAATGCGTTCTTTTCCCCGAAATTGCTGTACCTGGTATTCCCCATCGATCAACTGATAGACCGAAAAGGTGGGTTGCTTGGGCAAACCAATGTAACGTCTCCCACCCAATCCTAAATAATCCGCTACCCAATACTCTGGAATCTGCAACGCCTCATAATCAATAAACTTATGCCCATAGTCATCCCGCCAGTTGGTGCTTACCACCTCAATCACAACCCGTACCGATGTTCCCTGGGTAATTGTGGAACGCTTTTTCCACAGCGGTTCACTCTCCAATGCCGACTGATCCAGAACAATGACATCTGGGTTATAACCTGATTTATCGGTATCGATAGGCTTTACGATCGCCTGTCGGGGAATGAGGTAGGGCAATTGTAATCGTCTGATTTCCGCAAACAATTCACCTGCCAGAAACCCACCCACTTGCTCGTGAGGACCAGTCGGTTGCGTTTCAATCACCACTCCATTCCAGAGTTCATAGCGACCATAGCCATCTGGATACCAGTCCAGAAACTCCTCCAGGGTCATCAGTTGAGGGATCGCTTGCACTATTGCCCTGTAAGCTCCCATATCCACATCACATTCAAGTGTAGTCCAGTTACCGATGGAGAATTGAGGGTGATTTAAAGGACTCCCGGCGCGATCACCTCTCTGTCGGCTAAACTGCTCCTGGATAGGAGCCTCAAGCCCGGTTTGGCTTGGCGCATCCGAGTTTTAGCAGAATTGGGGCGATCGCTCTAACTGTCGAACTGCTAGAAGCAATCAGGCTACTGATCACAGGGCTATTTCATTCTCAAATCAATCCTGATATGGGATGAGCAGGGTAGGATGGGCAAAGCGAAGCGTGCCCATCAATGCATACGAATGGTGATGGGCACGGACTGCCGTCCTTTGCCCATCCTACAGTTCGACTTTGGGTTCGACTTTGGGTCAATTCATACCCCAAATCAAGAATGAAATGACCCTGCTACTTATCAAGTTAATGGTTGTAGCAGACAGTGAGGGCGGTTGCTCTTACCCACCAAAGGTTAGCCAGCTAAAAATTTGATTGGCAGTTAGCTCAAACGGTATTTCTGATAGAACGGGTAACTTCGCTGTTCCATTTAGCAATTGCACTCGTTGTTCTAAATCAACCACCAAAATTGTCTCCTCATCTGGGTCAAGCAACCATCCCAGTTCTGTCCCGTTTTGAGAGCAGTGCAACAAGTTCGCTAAGACCTTCGTTTGGCTCTGATCTGGTGACAAAATCTCGATCGCCCAATCCGGATGTATCTGAAAGCGATTAGCAATTCTTCCGGAGGCAGTAAGGGGAATTCTGTTCCAGCGGAATACAGCAATATCGGGAACGACTGAGTTGCCACCAAAGGTGCATCGTAGCTCTGGAAAGGCATAGGCAATTTTTTGCGGTTCGGTCACCTGATTGATGCACTCACACAGCTTTCCTTGCAGCGTGCTATGTTCTCCCTGAAGCATAGGCTTCTGAATGATTTGACCGTTGATAAACTCTGAGGCAGGCTTTGTCTCTGGAAGCTGTAGAAATTCTTCCAGGGTCAGGGATTTTGTCGTTGCCACCATACGTTTATCCCTCAGCAATTTCTTTAATTCTGCCACTTCCTATGCCATACTCCGTTCCTGTTTCCTCAAGGCTAACTCACGTCTGAGCCGACCATCCGTCTCGCCTCTGCTAAACTACACCTGAAGCACCCAGAGGTGACGATGCAGATCATGCTGAACCTGCCCGATGAACTGGTCACTCAGTTGCTCCCCCTGGAAGACAAATTGCCTCAAATCCTACAACTGGGTCTGCGGGAACTGAATGCTGGTGCTCAGGTAGGATTCACGGGGGCAGCGGAAGTGCTGGAGTTTTTGGCTGGATTGCCCACACCAGAAGAAATTATGGCACTTCGTCCTTCGGAGGCGTTACAGGACCAAATTAATTCCCTGCTGGAGAGGAATCGCACCCAGGGTTTAACAGCCGAGGAGGAGCAGTCCTGGCAGCAGTACGAGTATCTTGAACATCTGGTTCGGATTGCGAAGGGTCAGGCGTTGATCAGACTGAAGCAGCGGGAGGCATGAACAAGTTCTTCAAGAAGGATAATCTGGGAAACAAGAAATACTTCTCTTGAGAAAAATCAAATTGACCCGATTTACCCCAAAAAAATCCAACCCAGGACAATGGAACATTTTTTGGGGTAATTTTGGGGTAGGCTTTCAAATTAAGGGCTGAAAGCGTTGATACGACAGGATCGTATGTAGCCTTCCAAGCTATTGATGCGGGTTCGATTCCCGCCGCCCGCTTTCGTAAAGAAACCCCCGGAATGCTTCAGCTTCCGGGGGTTTCGCGTTTTCGGGGCGATCGCCCAGAGAAATACAATTGTTTTGAGACGCAAGGGAGCTGGTTGACCAGCAGTTCTGGCTCGTGAGCAGGGCAATGCTGAAGCGGTCCGGCACTTGCAGGTAATCTTCCCGATGACATTGCCGACGAACGCCGCGACCTGTTGCTCGAAGAAATCTATTCTTAACGTGAGGCGATCGGGCATTCAATCCTCACCTAACCTCGCAGTTCTGGGCATCGAATTGAGGAGGAGAAACAATCCCTGCCAATTGAACAGCTAAGGAAGATCGAGCAGATTTTAGGGGTGGAGTTGGATGTCACGTTTGATTGTTCTGGTAGAGTTTGAGAGTAAAGAACCTGTCAGACTCATCAATGAGAGATGAAGTAGCCAAAATAGAGGCTCTGAACTACTACGCTAAAAGGTTTCAGCGGTTGCGAGTCGATCGCGCTCACGGCGTAGCACCCCATAAGCCGATTCTTCTTCTATCCGTTATTGAGCAAATCAGAAAAGAAGCCATTACAAGAAACGAAATTCATTTAACTCCTGCACTGGTTCACACGTTTCTCAAATATTGGAGTTACTTAGGTTCCTTTAACCATCATCCAGATATCTCTAGACCTTTTTTTCACATGAGAAGCGGCAAGTTTTGGCATCTTTGGGCAAATCCTGGGTATGAGAAAGTAATTGGCTCTAAAGAAAAGCTTAAAACCCTTGCGGAAGTTAGACGAGCAATTAAATTTGCATATTTGGATGAAGACTTGTTTGAGTTTCTACAAGATCCGCTGTCAAGAAGTAGTCTGATCACAGTTTTAGCTGCACACTGGTTTCCAGGTCAGTTCGACCGAATTGAAGAAATTTCAAAGACTGACAAGTTTAAGGAACCTCCAGAGTATCTTAGAGATGGCTATCGGAGTCTTGAAGAGTATGACAACCTGGCAAATTAGCCAGAGCATGGATGAATAAGGATTTAAACTACTACATCAAGCGGTTTACGAGCTTACGGATTGATAAAGCTCACGGTCAGGCTCCCTACCAGCCGCTTCTGTTGTTATCGCTCATTGAGTTGGTTGAGCAAGGCTTAATTTCTGAAAATAGGTTTGCGATTTCGCCTGAATTGATTTCAATCTTTATTAAATACCGCGATCGCCTCAGCACCGCTTTCCATCAAGCAAATCCCGCACAACCCTTCTATCACATGAGTCGTCCGGCTCAGGCTTTCTGGCACCTGGTTCCCATTCCCGGACATGAGCAAGTTTTGTCCTCAGGTGGCAAACTCAATACGCTAAAGAAGTTAAGAGACAACGTATTGTATGGATATTTTGATGATGAACTGTTTGATCTACTTCAAGTACCCAATTACAGAGACAGTTTAACTTATGCACTGATTAACAAATGGTTTCCTGACAAATTTGCACAGATACAAGAACTTTTGAGAATCCACTCCTTTGATCAGTTCCGCTTTGCATTACGAGAAAGAGGTGGAGCAGTATACACGATCGAAGAACTTAAGCAAGAAGATGAAGTTGAAGCGTATAGAAGAAGTGCCACCTTTCGCAGAGAAGTTCTTGCGTTGTATGATCAACGCTGTGCATTTTGTAGATTAAGAGTGATTAGTCAGGAAAGTGAAAATATTGTAGACGGATCACATATTTTACCGTTCTCTACATTCAGAGACGATCGATATGATAACGGCTTATCACTCTGCAAAAATCATCATTGGGCATTTGATCATGGGTGGTTTGGCATCAGCGATGATTACACAATCATCCTTCCAGAAAATCGCATTCACGAAGAACCACCGATCGACACGAAGCCGATGCGTGATTTCCATAATGAGCTGATCATTCTGCCCAATCAAATTGAGTTTTATCCCAGATTGGAAGCCATTCAATGGCATCGTGAGCGCTGGAAAATTGCTTAAGATTCTGCATTATCAATGTAGAGTCGCTTAAACTCTGATGCCGCTTCAGGGTTTATCCCTTCCAGAGCCTGAATGATTGCAATAACGGTCTCTGAGGTTGGGTCTCTCACTTCATTTGCCCATCGGTAGACGTTAGACGCACCAATCCCCATCGCTGCGGCTAGCCTTCCCTGGCTAATACCGTAGCTTTGCATCACTGTTTTCAAGACTCTACCTGCTTTTCCCATAACCTCAGAACACGGTTTACCTCAAGCATGATCAATCGTGTCAGAGCTTCGCGTCCTCGTATACAGTCCAATTGGACTGTGATAATCTGGGTAAAGGCCAAATGGACTGTGACGATTTATGTGACAGTCGTCCTTGAGTTATGGGAGTATTTGCAATGTTCGTTGACAGAGATTCTACAGATGATGCTGGACAACCACCTGAAGGCGATACAAACCAGTCTTCTCAAAGTGAGGAGCCAGTGAAGATGACTTTAACAGGCACTCGTAGAGCCGTCGATCGCATGATTGGGTTGCTTCATAGAGGCAACATCATTTCTGGAAGCGAATGGAGCCGCCCAGTTCCCTTTAAAAACTCCAGTGAAGTTATCAGCGTTGCGAGTCGTGCAATCCAGGTTAATTGAGGATTTTCCTGTTAGATCTGATGAATTTAGGGACAGATCAAACCAAATATCTGTCCCTAAATTTTTCGAGGTGCTAAAAGTGCTTACGACGGAGATTCAATAGCTGTAATGCCTTGACGCAATTCCCTGGATTGTTGGATACTCCGGTGGTAAGGATTCAACCGCAGTACTTCAGTTGGTGTGGAATGCGATCGCCACCCTCCCACCTGACCAGGGCACCAAACCCGTCTACATCATCTCCACTGACACTCTCAAAGTGTCCGAGCAAAAACTGAAACTCCGAAAGCTCAATCAGCTTGAGACTCTGGTGACAGAGTGCTTCCTCTACTTACTCCACAAATCGAATCTGGTGCATCGAGTTCAAATCGACACCGAAACCTTCAGCCTCTCTCTGTTTGACTACGAAGGGCAACCCGTACCCAAACATCGGCTGTCTGCCGGGGAGAAGCAACTATTGGCAATTTCTCTATTGTGGGGATTAGCCCGCGCCTCTGGTCGGCAACTGCCTGTGGCGATCGATACTCCGCTAGGTCGGCTCGATTCTTCCCACCGCAATAATCTGGTCGATCGCTACTTCCCGCAAGCCAGCCACCAGGTACTTCTGCTCTCGACGGATACCGAGATCGGCAAGGCGGAGGTGAAGCGGTTGCGGGAGAACGGGGCGATATCTCGTGAATACTTGCTGAAGTACGATCGCACTAAACACCAGACCCAGATAAAATCCGGCTACTTCTGGTAGATTATAATCAAATGGTGAAGTAGAGATTAATGAAGAGCGCGCGCTAGGCTTGATTGGGGAACCTTAAGGGTAGAATATAGAACCCAGTAGCAACATGATTATCCTCTGCACTCATAATGATGGTGGCGTCGGAAAAACTACCCTCGCTATTCATGTAGCGGGGGCACTGCAATCTCAGATTGGTAGAATTCTTTTGGTGGATTGCGATGATCAAGCCGATTCCTGGCAATTTTACTCTGATGGAGTTCCTAAGAAGTTAAAAGACATTTTGATTAAGGATAGTATTTCACTAATCTGGAACAAAAATCGTGAGTCAATTAGGCGACTAGCGAAACCAGAACAGTATGATCACGTTGTCCTGGATGTAGACAGTCCTTTACAGAACACGGTCAGACTAATTGTTGACAACGAACCTGATCTGGTATTAGTTCCCATCAATAAATCTCAAGAGGTTAAGGCTCTACGCAACCTACCCAGAACATTATCTGTCATTAATCAGCTAGAAGCAAAAACAGGAGTATCACCTCGGACGATTGTCGTTCCGCTTGGAGTTGAGACAAGCGAAATTCAAGAAGTAGTCAATCAAACCACTGAAAAGCCAAGCCGTTGCTTCATGGCTCCTCCAATGCCAGATGTACAACAAGAAATGCAGGTGGCTATCTATAAAGACAAGCGCTATATATGGAACTATCCAGGTTACGAGAGTTTACAAGAGTATTTCTGTTCATTACTCCTACTGGAGTCATAACCCATGTCTTCTGTTCATAATGAACCTACCACTCAAAATATCAATCAGGCTCATCCTTCTACTCAGGATGCTTTGCGAGATATCGCTATTCAGGAAGGTATCCAGCAACTAAATTCTGATGACATAGAGGAAGTAAATCTAAAGTTCACCGACTCCGAAATAAAGATGCTAAATAAATTGGCATCTAGTTTGGCGCTTTCTGTAAAAATTGTTGTTGAATCAGCAATTAACTATGTCTATTTCTACTCCAAGGATCAGCATTTAGAAGTGAGTCAGCTTCCAGAGTACCCTAAAACATTGGGTTCCACTAATTACAAGCTAGCATTAGCTTTGGAGACAGCTCATAAGCTTGCTGAGCTTGGAATGATTCAGAAAACAAGCGAATGTACTGTTACTGGAGTCCGACTCTTGTACAACAAACTTATCGATAAGGTCAGTGTCGAAGCATGACCGATTTTTTGGCAATTGATGCGATCATTAATGGAATTCTGAACGCTGAGAATTTGACAAAACAGGAATTGGGTCGTCGCTTTGCAACCTGCTTAGGGATTCAGGCAGGACCAAGAGGAAAAGATGAAGGCGTTGATGGTTTCGGTAAGTTCAACGGGTCTAAAATCTATTTTCAATCTAAACTTGAAAGGAATCGCTTTGATGCTTCAAGGGCAGCAGAGTTTTACGGGAATCTTGTTCTTCACCATGCTCAAATTGGTGTCATGCTTTCAGGTACAGGCTACACAAGTGGCTTCAAAACACGTTTGAATAAAGATCCTGAACTAGATCAGAAATTTAAAATTCATCTTCTTAGTCTATTTGACATCTTTGCTGAAACACCAATCTTTGAGGCGGCTACTTTAGATTTACCTAGTTTACGAAATCTATCCAACGGTAATTGGAAAACACTAATTCCCTAGTTCTCCTGGTTGTTTATGGAACCTCCCGTCGAACGAATTCGCATTTCTCAAGCTGCAAAGGATCAACTGATCAAGCTCAAGCGTGTTACCAAAGTTGACCAATGGAATATTCTCTGTCGCTGGGCATTTTGCCGCTCCTTAGCAGAACCCACTCCTCCTTCACCAATCGCAATTCCTGCTGACAGTAATGTGGAGATGACCTGGCAAGTATTTGGAGGGGCAATCGCAGATGTGCTGGCGATCGCTCTGAGGCAGCGTTGCTATCAAGATGGCATGGGCACAGATCCAGATGTGTTAGCAACTCAGTTTCGTCTTCATCTTCATCGGGGCATTGGATACTTGTCCGCCGATCCAGCAATCAAAGGAGTTGAGAGCATCATCCAGACCGTAACGATCGCCAGTCATCGGTAGAGAAACTCTGTGTTTTTCAGAAGATTCCTTCGGATAACTACTTCAAGGCATACTGACCTTCAGATTGTTTTTTAAAGTAAGTCGGAGTCACAGTTGTTTTTGGGTTTCCTCCCTCACAGCGCCGCTCGATCGCTCCGCGCACCATCGCTCTCGGATCTTTCGTATTAAATGTGTACAGCCCTTTGTCTAGAATTACCTGAGTAATTTCGGCTGCGGTCATCGGTTGCTTCGTTTCCTTCAAAACCTCGATCGCTACCTGAGCAATAGTCCGCTTTTCCATAGATTTCCTCACACCTGGTAATCAATCACGCTTGACTGCGACGTTTTCCTTAATCTGCGCCACTAAGCCTGATACAGTCAACCTATCCTGCCACTGGTGACGTTCTTTCGTATAGTCACCACTCCCCGCATCAAACTGATGCAGAAAACGCACCATGCCGACATAGCCGAGTTCTTTACGCAACGCTGCCAAACCTTGTCGTCTAAGCTCTATTGGGGTCATCGTCAGAGTCTCCTGCTTAAAGGGATACGAGCTTGGCTCTGATCAACAAAGGAACGGTTAAAGCAACAAACATCGAGATAGAGACGCAGCATCGTGGTTAAAAGTTATTGAATAGTAAGGGCTGAATGCTCCCATCGGGTAGGATCTCAGGAAGCCACTCGTCGCCCCGATGCTCCGTCCCATCCCACTTTTCAGGGTAGGTGTTA
The DNA here is from genome assembly GCA_964630955.1 of uncultured bacterium. Classification (GTDB taxonomy): domain Bacteria; phylum Cyanobacteriota; class Cyanobacteriia; order Elainellales; family Elainellaceae; genus CAZVXA01. The sequence goes on from CAZVXA010000083.1 coordinate 8,799, forward strand.
GCCGCAATCAGCTCCTCAATCCGTGCCAATTCTTCACCATTAATCAAACTGATCTCTAGCTTGCCAAGCAATTGTGCGGCTGTATTCACCTCAGCTTGAATCGCCAAAACCTGATCCAGCATCCATCTTCGGGCATCCAGAGTTAACGGCCCCAACCGATTCTGCTTGGCTGCCAGTGACCCATCCTTATTGATTTCTCCGTGCTTACGATGGCGATACTGGGGCTTTTTAATTTCCCAGTACAGGGGTCTGAGTTTTTGCAGAGGAGCGAGATAGAACCACTCTGGTTGAGCAACGAGGCGATCGAGGGCAGCATCCTTCTGTACCAGTGGGCAACCGATACAGCCTGTCCTGGCATTGAGTGGCTCCTCCCCGTCGCTGACTTCCTGACCGTAAATTCTGGCAATCTCGAAAGTCGGAAAGCCCAATTCCAGGTCAGCCTGGAGCAACCAGTCCCAGACATGGCACACCCGCCAATGAACGATTGGAGCCAGAGTATCTGCCACAGCACCCGAAGATGAGTGCTGGAACCATCCCTGCCCACACTCCCCTCCATCCTTGGTGCAGCTCACGGCAATTCGCTGGTCGCGGGCAGCGCTTTCGCCAATTCGCACGCCCGTCAGCATCAGGAATTTCTCGCCCCGCTCCTGGCGCAACGACTCCAACTCCCGCTCCATGCTCATCACTTTCAGCTTGGGCGTACACCAGCGGAACGTGTTGGAGGGTGGCGGTACTCCCCGCCCCAAGATATAGACAAAATAGCGGTAGTCAAGGTCAGGCAGAACAACGCGAGTCTCGAAACTACCCTTCTGGAAGTGAGGTTGAAGGCGATCGCGCAGAGCATCCAGAATGTTGAGCGCACTCACATGGAGCGGCGGTAACTCCTGGCGAGTATCGGCATAAAGAACCGTAAGGCTTTCCGGCTTGGAGATTTGCCCCGTTTCGATCAGATGAGCAACGAGGGTAACGGTGGCGGAAGAATCCTTGCCGCCAGAAAAGGCGATCGCCCAGTGTTTGTAGAGGTCGCCATAGTAACGCAGCGATTCTGCCGATAGCTCGATGCTTTTCGGCAGGCTCAGGCGATCCTCCTCAAACAGACTCAGGGTTCTCATCAACCACGCTTTTGTTTTCCGCTGGCTCTTAACAATAGCAAAAATTGAGGGCGTTGCACTAGATATGGAAGATAGAAAGCAGAATTCTGTGTCTTATACGCTAGTACTTGGCGGCTTAAGTTTACCGTCAGAAGGAGTTGCTGGTGCAGTTGGACTATCCGTTCCATGAGAAGTTTGCCAAGCTGAGTCGGCAGGAGGCGAATTGGGGGTTACTGGATGATTTGGGGAGGGTGCGCGATCTCCGAGGGTGGCAGAAGTGTCTGGAAGAACACTGTATAAAATTGAAAGGGCACCGGGTAGTGTGGCGGAAAGATGCAGACTCCTACCGAGTGAAGTTGGTGCGATCGACTATTCGAGCAAGGCTGACTGGCAAGAGTTAACTGCTCATCAAATAGACAGGAATACATGATGAAGGGTAAATTTCTGATGAGGCAAATTATGCAAACTCTCTTTGACAAGGTTTTTTAATGATCTAGACGATGAACCTAAACCACTCGCTGATGCCATTTGCAAATCAATGTAGTGCTTCTTAACCTGCTTATCAACAGCTTTGATTGCATTTTCAGTTTTACCATTCATCACATAACCAATCATTCCACCTTGAGTCAAGCTTCTAGCATACTGAGGATTTGAGCCTACAAATCTCGCCATTCCACTTATCACATACTCATTAGCTAAAGAGCTTGTTTTGCCATTCTTGCTGATGATATTTAAGCGTTTGCACTCAAAAGCGAAATAGACCTCGCTACGATAACCATGAGTAAGCCGTAAATCGATTCGACCTTTTTCTTCTGCCGTAGCCAAATCGTCCACAGGAACTTCGCGATCTATTCTAACAGGCAGCTTTTTCAGATCCTTGTACTGCTCAAGACTAGCTCGGAAACGCTTTGTGATAGGTACTTCATGCTCATCAGGTGTAGGCTTGGTAATGCTTGCCCACACATCTACTACCATATTTAGAATGTCTGGAATCAAATCATCTGGGAAAAAGTCTGCCCAGAGATCAGCACTACCAACGATCGCCATCAGTCATTCCTGTAATTAGTAGTGAGAATTTCTGCTGCAATTTCATCAGCATCATTGAGAGCAAATGTTTTGCTCCAAAATCTAAAAGTTAGTGGTTTGAGAATATACAACTTATCCCTGTCAAAGACTTTAAGGTTACGGTAATATGCAATGCTCCCCTCATATCTAGGTAGTAGTTGCGTAATCCTTGTAAGAGCTTCATCCAACTGAGAACTAGATTCTTCCTCCACAGAAGAAGACGAGTCTTGAGATGCCACTTTCTGCAAAACTACTATTCCCACTCCAGATCTAGATGAAACAAGAATCTTCCCTGATACTTGATAGCGTCCTCTTCTAGACCATGTGTTCAAGAGATTACACAAAAGAGTCAGGTAATCCATTCTGTCAGACGCTGTACTTTGTTTGAGGGTTGGAATATGAGTACTACCGCGACTTGGTGTGGAACTGGGAATCCAGCAATTTACTGTGTCATTAATTAGAATCTGTTCCAATTCATCAATTTGATAATAGCGATATACATGAGCAAGTAGATCGTGTTTAGCTTGCTCGATCACATCAGATCTGTCTAAAAAATTGTGACTAATTGTTCTTTGTACTTGAGTAAGAGCAACGCTAACCTCTCGAAGAATTTCTCGCGATTCTACAGGTGAAGAAGTATCTTCTGGAAATGGAAAAGGCATACGCAATAGCTCCTCTTCGTGAGTTTTATCACGCTCTGTTCCCCAGTTAGCAGATGTATGAAATAGAAAGTAATTTGCAAGATCAGAATTGAGAACAACTGCCAAAAACTTTAATGAATCTGTATCTTCCTCAGAACCATGAATACCCTGAATAGCATGACGAAAAGCAACATCAAAATCAGCAAAGGCAACCCTTAAACCTTGAGTAATTAAGACATGAGGTTTTTGAAAAATTTTCTCGTCAGGTAGACGACGTAAACGTTGGAAGCGATCGCCAACTCTACCACAATCGGATTCCAGTAACAGAAGATCGATAGTTTTACTTTTACCTTCAACAAATAGCTGATCTGAAGACCATGAGGGAATCTTGCTTTTTTCTGGATCATCGTTTGCTCCCTCTGGCTGGAAGCCTTGCCCAATAATCCAGCGTTTTGTTCTTTTGTGAGGCTTTACCTTGAGTTGATCAACAGCATCTGCAAGGCGAGGTAGACTGCTTAATCTGTCTAAAAACTTTTGATCTCTTGGAGTTCCCCAAAATGATTTCTTCCAAACAAGGGCAGCTTCATCCTTACCAAGCTCATAGAGCAGTTCCGCCAATCTAACTTGAACGCGATCTTCAGATACAATACTGATAATTTCCGCCTTTAAAGTTTCTAATTCTGTTTTAGGAACAAGATAAGAGATAAACGCATTATTCTTGTCAGGCAAGTTTTTTGTATAGCTGACGATTAGAGCAGGTCGAATGGCTCCATCAAATAGATAGAACCTCATGTCAGACAAGTTAATAACTTGCTCAACCGTGTAGGTAGACAACCACTCACGTTGAGCTTTTATAGCTTTATCTTGGTGATTGAGAAGCAGGGATGAAGGTAGCAAAAAGCAGACATGACCACTATCGTTAACATGAAGTGGAGCTTTCCAAATAAAACCATATGCTAACTGCCTTTGCGCGATAGGAAACCCTTCTCTCACACACCAATCTTCAACTAAAGTTTCACTCCCAGATGCTCTTGTCCAAGGTGGGTTCCCCACAATTAAATCGAAATAATCTGGTAACTCCAGTTCATCATCAAAAAAATCTTGGCAAAGAATGTTGTGCCCTATTAGATTCGGCAAAACGTTGCCTTGTTCTTGTAATCCCTGAATTGCTCTAGGTTCAAGCTGATCAAGAAAAGCCAAATACAGACTAAATGCAGCAATGCGACAAGCTGTTTCGGTCGGATCAGCATCAACTCCAAAAAGCTGATTTTGTAAGATAGTACTTAGCGCACGAGCACGTTCTTCATTACTAGCTTCTCTGTTATTTCTTAGCCATTCCTCAGCTATACGATTAAACAAAGACACCAAAAAGATTCCTGAACCACAAGCTGGATCAAGAAATTTTTTATCTAGCAAAGAAGCAAACTTTTCTAGTGCTGTGTCAAGAACAATTTCAGCTAAAAACCTTGGTGTGTAATACGTCCCACTCTGACGCTTCTGCTTAGAATCTTCTCCTTCAAGAAATCGTTCGTAAATTCCACTAATTGTTTCAATCGGAATCACATTGAAGTCATACGCCCAGAATCCGAGAGAAAGTTGTCCACTACTCAAATCATCTCCACGCAGCAAGGCATTAAGCGTTCTTATGTGAGCATTTTTAATGCGTTTACTTTCCTCAAGTAAGTCGCCTTCAAATAAATCACCATTAAAATCTTGCTTCAATTGCTGAAAGAGCCTGCCGTAAAGCAATTCTTTGGATGCCTCTGGTGAAAATTCTTCTAAAAGTTGTAGTAAACTTCCAACACCTTCTGCACCAACTTTCTTAAAGTATCTTGAATCAATAATTCTTCTATCAGTTAAGTAACAAATGAAAATTGTTCTCCACAGCAAGGCGTGGATAACTTTGAGCTCAAGCGTTACTCCTTCAATTGGCTCACGTAAACGTTCTCTAGCTGCCTCTAAGTTTTCGAGTAAGTAGCGATCAACTCGTAATTTTGGATTAAAGGATTGTGGCTTCTGGCGGAAAAACTCGCCAAATTGGAGAGAGCGAGTAAACTGCCTTAGCTCAAGAACATCTGCTGTTCGACTCAGAATTTCAACTAATCGATCACCATCATTTATCTCTTCGTCTTCCTTAGCGGGAAGTGTCAAACTGGAGTAAACGTGAAAATCGGATGGACTGATAACTACTAGAAGTGGTGCAATGCCCTGGTTCCAAAGTTTACGATGCAACCTCCGCATCTCGACAGGATCGATAGAGGATACTTCTTTGAAGTAGACATAAGGGGATTTGTCTTGATACAGAATTCCGTCAAGCTCTAGATCTTTCCAAGCTCTACGCATGACATGGGCTTGGGCTACACTGCTCTGCATAGCCTGAAGCTCATCAAAACTCCGAAAGAATTCAGGTGCTTGTCTATCAGCTAAACCAAGCTGCTCGATCCAGCCTGTGCTGATACTTAGCGCCATGTGCTTACATCTCCCTCAACATCGTATTCGGAATAAAACAGCAGAGTAGTATATTCGTATCCTAAGATCTTTAAAAATATCATATAGTACAATTTGAGCGATGAGCGCAGTAAGAGCGTTTACAAATTGCAATGATATAGCGAAATATGTTCGCTATATTAAGTTTTTTTAGGTACTCTTCCATCTGTAAATGCCCAAATCTTCCGCTTATGCTGCGAACCGTAGCTGATATGGATCGGTCGCGCTGCTTCGCAGATACCGCCCTGATTGACTGACAAAACTCCTGAAACCCCGATTCCTGCGTAGGTTGGGTTAGCGACAGCGTAACCCAACATAACCGCTGCTGGTGTTGGGTTTCACGCTGTTCAACCCAACCTACGGTAAAATCTGTCAGTCAATCAGGATACCGCCAGGGTCGCCCCCATAGTAGTACAGCGAGTCAAACAGCAATCGCTGTTCCAGAATCCACTCGACAAGGCGATCGCTTTGCGTTACCCGCAAGGGGTCGCTCTCCAATCCCACAATCCGAAAATCACAGGCAGCACCGAAGCGACGAGTTTTCATGACTCACCATCCAAAATGCTGTTGATGTCTTGCGTTGCATATAGAATTCGTACAACTTCGATCGCATCATCCCGTTCAAAGTAAAAAATCAGATACTTCTTGAAATCCTTCACTGGCCATTTCCGTAGCCCCTGCAAGCGAGAATTTTCGACTGGATAAAGGCTGCCCATTCCTGGCATTCTGGCAAGTTGAGCGATCGTTGATCTCGCTAAATCGAAAAACTTCAGAGCTGTTTCAAAATTATTCTCAGCAATGTAGGCAAAGTGTTCGTCTAAATCCTGGCTGGATAATTCGCTTGGTCATGCATCTGACTGTTGAAAGCGTTTAACCAGTTGAGAGCGCTTTTCTTCCCACCAATTATCCGTTGCCTCCACTGGTTCCCCGCTCTCAAGACCCTCTAGCAACAGAGATTCAATCCGCTTTTGCTGAGCAACTCGCTCCTGCTCCCGCAAAATCAGATGATAGACGTAATCATTGGCGGAATTGAAGCCCGCTGCGATCGCTTGCTCTTCTACAAATGTTTGAATCTGATCTGGAAGAGAGATATTCAGCATCGCTTCAACCTTAAGTCATTGCTTATCTGCTTCTAGGATAGCTAAAAACGTGGCTCAACTCGCTCAAGCCATTGCTCGATCCCCTTTCTCGTAGGCAATCCTGCTTCTGTAAATGCCCAAATACTCTTCTTCTGCGCACCATAAGTAAGTGGGCGGGGAAAAAGTCGAAACCCAAAAAGCTGTCCCGCCCGCTGCGCGGGCGGGACAGCTTTTTGGGTTTCAAGCTTAATCACGCCTGCCTACTTATCCTATTCAGTCTTTTTCCTCGGCTGAGGTGTACGGACTCAGGTTAGGATTGGGGCAAGTCGATGCCTGGTTGGAGCTAAAGGTTCGATGACCAGCCTGCTGATTAAAACTGAACTGATGCCCATGCGGGTTGATTTGTCTTCGGTCATGCCCCAGGACAAAATGACCGATGAGCAATTCTATGCTTTTTGTCAGGCAAACCGAGAGTTGCGAATTGAGCGGACTGCCAGTGGTGAAGTGATTATCATGCTTCCAGCCTTTTCAGACACTGGAAATCGAAACTTCAAAGCAGCTCTGCAACTGGGAATTTGGGCAGAGTCAGGATGGAAGTGGAGAAGGATTTGACTCAAGTTCAGGCTTTACCTTGCCGAATGGCGCAACTCGTTCTCCTGATGCAGCCTGGATACGAGCTGAGCGCTGGAATGCGCTTTCGCCAGATCAGCAATCCTCTTTTGCGCCGATTTGTCCTGATTTTGTGATCGAACTGCGCTCTGCTAGCGATACGTTACTCAGTTTGCAAGAGAAGATGCAAGAATATCTCGACAATGGGGCACAGTTGGAACTGCTGATTGATCGCAAAAATCGCACCGTTCATGTTTATCGACCGGGGCGATCGCCCGAAATTCTGGAAAATCCAATTGCGGTCGATTGCAGTCCAGAGCTTCCGGGCTTTTCACTACAGATGGCAAAAATCTGGTAGGAAGCGCTCTATGCTAATCCCTTCAACGACTCAGCACAACCGTCAAGCAGTCTTCACCGTCTGAAATCCCTGTATTACCTGCGATCGCACACTGTCGCCAGCAGTTGCTGCAATCAACTCAGATCTTGCACCGGAACCCAAAACCCTGATTTTGCCGCCGCGAAGCGGCGGCAAAATCAGGGTTTTGGGTTTGCTTTAATCGAGGTGCGAGATCTGAGTATGACTTACAATGCCAGTTCTCGAAGAACATCAATATAGCGATCGATTGCATGGTCCTTAAACCGCTGCGAGACGAAGTTAAGGCTAAATCGTCTCCCAATCCGCACTTCATTGTCTACCGCATGGTAACCCTGCCACCACCGGGGCAACGCAGGCACCAGATCCATCCCGTTGACAATGCGATAGCTATCGGTGACTCGTTTGTTGAAGGAATCCCGAAATCCTTCATTACCTACCTTTGGTGCCCCATAGGTGTAGGTTTCGATCGTGACCTTCTCAGAAAAATTGTATTGAATATCGACGGCGCAGAGCGTTGCCAGCGCCCCACCTAAACTATGTCCGGTTGCAACAACACTTGAAACCGCGCTGTTGCGAATGTAATCGTGGATCTGGTCACGCACCGCAAAGTACGCAGCAACAAACCCTCGGTGCATCAACGCCCCCGAAGCACTGGGGTCGCCGTAGGGGTACACCTTCTCCTGTGGATCAACAATCAATTCACGGATGACCTGATTTTCAAATTGGGCGCGCTCCAGCGCAGTGTTAAAATCCGTTTCCCAATCCTCAGAGGATTCGCTTCCCCGAAATATAATGGTCGCCGCTGATCCTTCTGACAGAATGGCACATTGGGTATCGGTTTGGGGTTCACTGATTAAAACCGGGGTTTCAGTTACGCCATCAAATCGAATATCACCAAAGTTTTCATAAACTTTTTGACAAAGGATGGCATTCCTCAAAGCTTCTGAATAATTGATTGGCATGGTGACTCTCCATCACAGCAAAGAGTTAAGGCAGCACTAGTTACAAAAATCACATAAGAATTCGGAAATATTCAGAGCGGTTCTGAATCTTCTAAGTAGGTAGGCGCGATTAAGCTTGAAACCCAAAAAGCTGTTCCGCCCGCTGCGCGGGCGGAACAGCTTTTTGGGTTTCGACTTTTTCCACGCCCACTTACTTAGTTAAAGGTATGACCGTTCTCAGTCTAGTTCAGTACAGGTTGTCGTGTGATTTGCTGGAGCGCAAAGCGCTGAGATAGAACCAAAGTTTTTGTTGAGAGCCGTGCGGAGCGCGGCTCTCAACAAAAACTTTGTACCTCACGTGCTTGCAACGCGCTGTATTAGCGAGAATAGCGGTAGAAAATTTTGGCTGGACGACCTATGGTACGACTCAGACTTTGGCAGTGGATCGTGCTGGCGCTTCCCATCGTCAGCATTGTCGCCTTCATCCTGATCGCCGCAGGCTCAAAAATCCACGAATGGAGGATTAACTGGATCTGGGCCGTATTTACCCTGTTGTTTGTTGGCTGGCGCTGGCTGCTGGTACGCTGGACTCAGCCTGCAATACGCCAGGTAGAGGCCGTCGTTGAAGAAGTTCGGCGAGAACTGGAGAAAGGCACGGCGCAGCCTCCAGCAATGGTGGAGGGTGATTCCCCCTTCGGAGAACTGCAAAGCAAACGCACCGGGCAAGCCGAAGCCGCCCTCCAGGAAGTTTTGTTGGCGGCGCAGAACGATCGCCCCCTGTGGGAGGACTGGCAGGCTTTCTGGCAGCGGTGTCAGCAGATGGTAGTGGCGATCGCCCACGTCTACTATCCCGAAGTCAAATATCCCCTGCTGAACATCTACATCCCCCAGGCGTATGGGCTGATCCGGGGCACCGTGGACGATATGGATCAGTGGATGCAAAAACTATCGCCCGCGCTGAACCAGCTCACCGTCGGGCAGGCCGTCGAAGCCTACGAGGTCTACCAGCGGGTGGAACCCTCCGTTCGCAAACTGATGCAAGTCTGGGGCTGGGCGCAGTGGGTGCTGAACCCGGCAGTGGCGATCGCCCGTCAGGCCAGCCAGCGGTCTGAGAACCAGGCCACCCAGCAGCTCATGGTCAACCTGAATCAACTGCTGCGGGAAGCGCTGCTGAAGAACCTGGGGCGGCAGGCCATGAGCCTGTATAGCGGCACCCTGATCAACAATGCTCCGCTTCAGCAGACCACTCCCGCCCTCCCTGAAACCAAGACTCAGACGTTGAAGGAAATTCTGGCCCAGGCAGAATCACCCCAGGCCGTTGAGCAAAAGCCCGTCCACCTGATGCTGGTGGGGCGCACCGGAGCCGGAAAGAGCAGCCTGATTAATACGCTGTTTCAGGCTGACCTGGCGAAGGTGGACGTGCTGCCCAGCACCGACAAAATTCAAACCTACGAGTGGCAGACCCGCACCGGGGAAACCCTCACCCTGCTGGATACTCCGGGCTACGAACAGGCCAACCGCGCCGACTTCCGGGAGCAGGTGCTGGACTTTGCGACAGATGCCGACCTTTTATTATTGGCCAGTCCCGCGCTGGACCCCGCTCTGCAAATGGACGCCGATTTCCTGAAGGACATCCACCAGGAAGTCCCCGACCTCCCGGCAATCGTCGTTGTCACCCAGGTCGATCGCCTGCGTCCCATTCGCGAGTGGAATCCGCCCTACGACTGGCAGTGGGGCGATCGCCCCAAAGAGATCGCTATCCGCGAGGCCACTGAGTACCGCGCCCAGCAGTTGGGAGAATGGTGCGATCGCGTCCTCCCCGTTGTCACGATGGACACTGCCACCGGACGCAGCGGCTGGAATGTGGATGCGCTGTCGGTTTCCCTGGTGGAGGCGATCGCCCCGGCCAAACAACTGCGCCTTGCCCGCTTTTTGAGGGATCGGGATGCGAGGGCGATCGCTGCTGCCAAAATCATTGATCAGTACACCTTCCAGATGGCCACGACTCAGGGATTGGTGGCTTTTCTGAAGAGTCCGATTCTACAATTTCTCTCGACTCAGTTTACAGGCAGTCCCACGCTGGCTCGCCTGCTGGAGGCGCAAATTCCTGTTGAGCAATTACCCGTTGTCATCGGCAAACTCCAGATGACCTACGAACTGTATCTGCTGCTGAACACAGGAGAGAATGCGCGATCGTTTGACCTACTCGCTCTCTGGCCGCTCCTGCTGGAAAACTCGGCCCCACCCGATCGGAATGCCTGGGCGTTTGGTCATGCGCTGGTGGAATATTGGACTCGTAATTTGACGGTGGAACAGTTGAGGGAACGGTTTGAGGGGTATTTGCAGTAATTTGTGGGGTGGTTCGGCACAGCTAAGGCACAGCTAAAATGGTCATTAGCGCTATGGAGCGGCATCTTGCCCACCCCACAGTGAATGAATGCTTTGTTGTTGCCAGCCCCTAATTGAATCATGGAGCGCGATCGCCATTTCGAAGGTTTCTTCAAAGCTGCGGATAGTCTGGAGCTGTACGAGCAATTCTGGCGACCGGAAGCCCCCGTTGCTGCCGTCGTCGTGGTGCATGGGTATGCAGAGCACAGTGGCCGCTATCAATGGGTGGCTTCGCAACTGGTGGCGCACGGGTTTGCCGTGTACGCCTTTGACCTGCGGGGGCACGGCAGATCTCCGGGCGATCGCGTGTTTGTGCGCTCCTTCGATGAGCACTTCGCAGACCTCGAAATTTTTCTGCAAAGGGTCCAGGACAGGGAGCGGGGGAAACCCGTGTTGCTTCTGGGACACAGCATGGGCGGCGCAATTTCTGCCCTGTTCACCATTCGGTATCAGCCAGAGCTACGTGGCCTTGTTCTCAGCAGTGCAGCCCTGGCAACCAGCGACGATATTTCCCCCTTACTGGTGTGGATTGCACCAGTGATCAGTTGGCTGCTACCGAAGTTGCCAACGGTCTTGCTGGACAGCCGCGCCATTTCTCGCGATCCAGCGGTGGTCAACCGCTACAGGGCTGATCCACTCATCTATCAGGGCCGAATTCCAGCGCGAACTTCGGCAGAAATTTTGAGAGCGATCGCCGAAATTCAGTCTCGCGCCCATGAGCTTGATCTGCCTCTGCTGCTGCTGCACGGCACTGCGGATCGATTGACCAATGTCGAGGGCAGCAAAGAAGTTTATGCAAAAGCGAGTTCGAAGGACAAAGCCCTCCAGCTTTACGACGGCCTTTACCACGAGCTATTGAATGAGCCGGAAAGAGCGCAAATTCTTTCCGATATCGCATCCTGGCTCAAGCAGCGTTTGCCAGCCGTCTGATGTCATGCTTCTCCATCCGGTTGTAGCGCTTCGGTGGCCAGATCAGGATGGGTCTCGATTGCCGGATCAATGCCAATCTGCAACAGCAGGGCGATCGCCACCGCTGCGATCGCCGCCACGTAAAACACATTCGACAGACCCAGATGGGTAAATACCGGAGCCAGCAGCAGCGGAGAGAGAAACTGCCCCAGAAAACTGGAGCCAGTACCGATCGCCAGCACACTGGCTTGCAGCGCTGTGTCGGTGCGATTGGTCAGGACATCGTATAGGCACGGCACCGCAATCCCGTAGGCCATGCCAAACAGAACCACAATTGGCAACAGCACGACCAGATGGTGACTGAAGGTAATCCCGACCAGGGCCAGCGCCATCCCCCCAAATCCCAGCATGATGGTTCGGACATCTCCCACCCTTTGCGCAATGCGTCGGACGCCAAAGGCCGCTACGATCGTCGCCCCCAAAGCTTTTGACGCCAGGGTAATACCAATTATGACGGTGGTGGAACCAAGCACCTGTCGCATATACAGCGGGATATAAATGACCGAGGCATAGATCAGAATGGCGATTACCATCAGCGTGAAGAAGATTTGCAAGGTCTGGCGATCGCCCAGCAGCACTCCTACATTGGGTTTTGCCCGCTCAGGCTCTCCTGCACTACTGGATAAATCAGCGCTCTCTGAACTCGATTGCTCTCTAAAAATCAAGCTGGTCAGTAGCGCCACGGGCAGTGCCAGTCCGTACAGGGCAAACGCCCAGCGCCAGTGGATCAGACTCAGCAGTCCAGCGGTCAGGGGATAGACAATGTTCGAGAGGCTGATGGTGCTGGAGACGTAGGCAATAACCTGCGATCGCGTCTCCCCCGCGTAGAGCTTGCCAATCAACCCCAGACTGGCGGCAGTGAAACCTCCCGTGGCAATTCCCAGTAGCGCACGGGAGGCCATCAGGGCAGGCAGGTTCGGCATGAAGGCCCCGGCAATGCCAAACACGGCATACAGAATTAAGGCCGGAATCAGGACAGGCAATGCCCCAATAGAGTCTGCCAGAATACCCATCAGGGGAACGGATAGGGCAACGGTCAGAAAGTGCAGACTGACAAGCGTTCCCGAAATGCCGGGGTCCAGGTGCAACTGGTGGATAATGTCGGGCAGTACGGGGGCGATCACCCCAGCCGCCATCACTGTTAAGGAGCCGATCGCCAGCAGAATTAATAATTTCGAATCACGCCACATTGATCCATGTCCCGGAACTCACACCATAAGGAAGCTTAACAGGGATAACAGTCCTTAATCAGTACCGTTTGCAACCTCGTCTGGAATCGTACAGCAACCTGTCGCAAACCATTTTTGGATGTTAGACTGCAATTAGCTTGTTGGTGGAAATGCCCGATGTCTTCGCCGTTTCCGGGAATGAATCCCTACTTGGAGAATCCGACGCTCTGGCCGGGAGTTCACCACTGGCTCATTACGGAGATTGCGCGATCGCTCAATCCAACGCTGCGTCCCAAGTATTTTGTCGCAGTTGAAGAGCGCATTTATGAGATAACTGATACCGGAACTGTTTCGGTTGGCATTCCTGATGATCTGGTGATTCAGTCTAGAAGTACTCGTTCAGCAGAAAGCGCTGTAACTGCCGCAGCAGTTTTGCAACCTTTTCAACCCATCCCAGTCCAAGTTCCGCTACCTGAAGTTTCGAGCGAGGGCTATCTTGAAGTTCGAGAGACAAAAACCGGGACTGTCGTCACTGTCATTGAAGTGCTTTCCCCTAAAAACAAACGGTCGGGGGAGGGACGACAGCAGTACGAAACCAAACGGCAGAAGATTTTGGGAAGTCAGACTCACCTTGTAGAAATTGATTTGTTGCGCCAGGGACAACCCATGCCGTTGGCCAGTCCTCCCGTCCAGAGCCACTACCGAATTCTGGTGAGTCGGGGCAATTGTCGTCCACAGGCCGATCTCTACGCTTTCAACGTGCAGGATCTCATTCCAACTTTTCCACTGCCACTACAGCCCGGTGATACAGAACCTTATATTGATCTACAGAACCTGCTAAACGGAATTTATGATGAAGGCGGATATGATCTGCGGTTGGATTATCAACAAAATCCAGTCCCTGAACTGAACGATTTAGATACTGTCTGGCTGAACGGATTTTTGACACAGCAGGGCTATCGCAGTTAAGCATTATCCGTCTATACGTTGCTTAGAGGATGTTTGAGAAGCACATTTGTGAGTTGCAAATCATCCGATCCCCCTAAATCCCCCTTACACCCCCTGCCCCCTTGAGGGGGAAATAAGGGGGACTTTGAAGCCATTTCCCCCCTTATTAAGGGGGGGCAGGGGGGATCTGCCAGCATTAAATGCGACAGACCCTGCCTTTTCAAACATCCTCTTACCCAATAAACCACAGCCAGTAACCGTTCCCTTCGACTTTGCTCAGGAAACTCCTCATGCTAAAGCCCATCCCAAAGCAAGGCCCCGCTGGTTGAGCGGAGTCGAAACCAGCGACGAGAACCGACCTTTGGCCCGAAATGCTGTCCAGCAGATTAGAAGTTAACCTTTGCAATACCCTCATACAGATACGATGTCACCTTCGGTACTGCTTCTAAGTGCCTATCCGAATAACGAAAACCCAAAATCTGGAGGGCTTGCCGCTGTAGCGGCAAGCCCTCCAGATTTTGGGTTTTCGGATAGGCTCCAAGTAAAATTCATCGAAGTTAACCCTACGATAAGCGGTGGCACAGGGCTTCGCACCGTGCCACCGCTTATCGTAGGCTTTCAGCACTTACGCAAAGATGAAATCTGATGCGGTCAGCGTTGATGCTGTGATTTGATTGAGTCTCAAAGTATCCCCACTGCCAAAGTTAATCGTTGATCCACTGAAGGTGACACGATTTTGAAAATCGCTAAACCCAAAGTTGGGAATATCTTTGAAGAAGCTCTTCAGGTCAATTTTGTCGGCTCCCCGTTGGAAATCAAAAACCACGTCATTCCCGCTACCCGGTTGATAGACAACAATGTCATTGCCCGGTCCAGTGACGATGCGATCGTTCCCTGCTCCACCATTCAGGCGATCGTTCCCCGCGCCGCCCAGGAGCAGATCCTGACCACTGCCACCGTTGAGAATGTCCTGACCAACATCCCCCCAGATCGTATCCTGACCCTCGCCACCCAGGAGATAGTCATCCCCCTGGCCACCGATGATCACATCATTGCCTGCATCCCCGACCAGGATATCGTTGCCAACCTGTCCTGAGAGGCGATCGCTTCCATTGCCACCAAAGGCGATATCATCCCCCGGCCCACCATCCACCAGGTCAACACCGTCACCACCACTGAGAACGTCGTCCCCCAGTTCTCCAAACAGTTGGTCGTTGCCTGGACCACCCTGCATCCGGTCATTGCCCAGGCGACCCGCCAGAACATCGTTACCCGCCAGACCATTCATGTCGTCATTGGCAAAGGTGCCAAGAAGAACATCACTCCGATTGCTGCCCGTAATGCGATTGAAGATGGGCTGAGGGATTCTGCCCTGTAGCGTTCGCTGAAGCGTGTTTGCAAAAACGCTGTGGCCCCTTGTGGTGGGATGGAAAGCGTCCCAGAAAAAGAATCGGTTCGGATTGGGGGGATTTGGCCCCGGTGGCAAAAGCTGTAACGGCAGTAGTGGGTCTGTGACGTTCGTAAACCCGAATCGGGCAGGATTGGCAGCAATTTCTTCTCCAGTCGTGTAGAGATCGACCCGCATCACCCCAAAGCTCAGGTTACTGAGTTCCAGATCAACCGCCGCATTAAAGGCTCGACTAATGGCAGTCGCCTCCGTGGAAAAAGCTCGTGTCGCAGGCAAACGACCCAGATTGACCATATTTGGCGCGACCAGCTTCCTCGCCCCCAATCCCTGCAAGGTTGAAACAGAGTTCCTGATATTCGTTGCCCCCTGGCGCAGTAGAACCGCCGGGTCGCCAAAAACTCTATCTCCAGTCGGGGATGGCAGGGGTGATCCACCCAGCGTATCAATGAAGTCATTGGGGCCTGCCCAAACAAAATACAGACCGTTGGCATCCGCTCTACCTGTACCGATTCGACGTCTGAATGCTTCAATTTGGTCGAGCAAGCCCGGTAGATCAGTTCGCAAATCGTCTTCGTTAGAATTGCCCCGTCCTGTGGTTGCACCACCGAAGGCAAAGTTATTGGACTTTTCCAGTCTGTAGTGGTTGCCCGGTCGGATCGCTAACTGCTCAACAGCAACTCTCCCATTTGAAAAGCGTCCACCCCTGTAACCTAAAGAAGCTGGGGGAATCAGGCCACCTGTTGCAGCAAAGGAATTTCCAGTATCAGAGAGGCTATCGCCAAATACGTAGAGATTGGTCGTCATGAACCCTTCCTTTTTGAGAATTTTGTATCCGACGGGACGTTTAACAGCAGTTGCATCTGTTGCACAGCCAGGGCAATTGGTACACCAGAGATTAGCACTGCGCAAAAACGCAGGTACTCCTCTGACAACCAGTGATCAATGCTGTGCAAGCTCCCACAATGAAACGGTGAGACTATTTCCGATTTAAACCAGCCGTGTAAGATTCTGTACTGTCTGTACCAATTCGAACATCAATCTGTAGAGTGAGGTACTTGTTAAAAGAGTTAAATTCTAGCGATGGTAGAAGCGATCGCCCCCATCTTCTCCACCTGTCTTAGCGCTTCCTGTACCACTGCCACATCGGCCTCCGGCAGGCAGGACTGTTCCGTCAAAACTCGCTTCCATAAACGGCTCCCCGGCTGTCCTGCAAACAGTTGCAGCATATGACGAGTAATTTTATTCAGTTTCAGTCCCCGGCTCGTCCACTCGTCAATATAGGGCAGCATTGCCCCAACTACCTGCTGGCGTGTCGGAGCAGGACTGCTGTCGCCAAAAAAGCTGGTATCCGCAGCAGCAAATAGATAGGGATTGTCGTAAGCTGCTCGTCCAATCATCACCGCATCGATAAACTGCAGGTGTTCCTGAACCTGCTCCAGCGTCAGAATTCCACCATTGATTTCAATCTGTAGATGCGGAAACTCCCGCTTCAGCCGATACACCTCCTCATAGCGCAGCGGCGGAATATCCCGGTTCTCCTTGGGGCTGAGTCCCTGAAGCCATGCCTTACGGGCGTGTACACTAAAACGGCGACAGCCCGCCTGGGAAACGGTCTCAACAAATTGGGCCAGGTCTTCGTAGCGATCGCGCTCATCCACCCCAATCCGATTCTTCACTGTTACTGGAATTTTTGTCGCCTGCCGCATCGCCGCCACACACTCGGCCACCCGCTCTGGTTGCAGCATCAGGCACGCCCCAAAGTTTCCCTCCTGCACCCGGCTACTGGGACACCCCACGTTCAGGTTAATCTCGTCGTAACCAAAGTCCTCAGCAACACGGGCACATTCCGCCAGATCCTTTGGATTGTCTCCTCCCACCTGAAGCGCCAGCGGTTTCTCTTCTGGCGAAAATCCTAACAGGTGCGGGCGATCGCCGTGAATAATCGCCGCACTGGTCACCATCTCGGTATACAGCAACGTGTGGCGCGTAATTTGCCGCATGAAGTAGCGGTAGTGGCGATCGGTGCGATCCATCATCGGCGCAACGCTGAGCGGCGGCATTTTGTCGTCGCACTCGGTGAGCGGAGTAAGGATCGACTGGGAAGAGAGAGTCATGAGTGCAGGACTGTGAGGACTAGGACACCCCCGACTCGACCGATGGCAAATGGTTCGTCACCTTCGCGGTCTGCCGCTGACTTCTGCGGCTGGGGTTCGATGCCCATTCTAGCGACAGAAGCACCCCATTCAGGGCAAAGGCTAACAACGAAACGGCGATCGCCCCCGCCCAGATCTTGTCCTCTCGCCCCTGAGCAATTCCATCAAACAGCAGGGTCCCCAGTCCCCCCGCCCCAAACTTTGCGCCAACGGTGGCAATGGCGATCGTCACCACCGCCGCCAGCCGCAATCCCCCCAGAAAAACGGGCATCACCAGCGGTACCTGCACCTGCCACCACCGCTGCCAGGAATTCATCCCCATCCCCCGCGCCGCCTCCAGAATTGCGCCCGGAATCGCCGCCAGCCCCACCGTCAAATTTCGCACCAGAATCACCTGCGAATAGACCACCATTGCGGCGATCACCGAATTGGCATTCAACCCAAACACCGGAATCAGCAAAATAATCAGCGCCAAACTGGGAATCGTGTAGAGAATTCCCAGCGTCCCGATCACAGGCACATTCAACCAGCGATACCGATTCACCAGCAGCGCCAGGGGTAGGGCGATCAGAACTGCCAGCACCAGCGTTATTGCAGTCATTTGCAGGTGCTGCAGCAGGAGTTTCCAGACGATGGCGGGGTTGGCGAGGAGGTAAGCCATTGAAGGGGGGATGGGGGGATGGGTAGATGGGTAGATGGGTAGGGGTTTAGCATTCGGGCAAATTCGTCATGGCGAAGTCATAGTCCGTAATACCCGAATGCTAAACCATCAAATTTTTAACCCAGCCACGGAATTCCCCATCCGCCGATGCGGTGGGGATGGATAGCGCGGCAATGGAGCGGAGCAGAGTTGCCCATCAAGACTCTCGCCCTCCTGACTGACTCTGCACATACTCCTTGACCATCTCAAGCGGGGCACCGCCACAAGAAACAATGCACTTTGAGTCATGCCACAGTTTCG
>CAZVXA010000084.1:0-26383 GCA_964630955.1 uncultured bacterium
AGGATTTAAATGTTACGTTGGCTCTCAAACTATTACGTTTTCTAGGTTCGGGCGGTCGCTTTCGCGGCCTTTCCCACTATAACCTGCTTTGGTTATTTCTGCAACTCATGAACTGAAACCCGAAACAGACTTTACTCTATCCCTGGTATTTAGTTGTCCGCTGAGCCACTAGATGTGTGGGGCGTCGTCTGACGCTTTACTAAGATAGCGAGCTTTGAGCGATTGTGTCAACTAGTTTTGGGATTTTTTTGGGAAATTCTTGAAATACTTGTGTGATAAGGGTTTGAGGCGATCGCTGCACGCCAAAACCATATTTCTCCCAATAAAACAAGAAAATTTTTTGTGATTTCGTCCCGACAGATTAATCTGCGGCTGAATAGAGATTGCCGTCGGGCATGATTGCTCCCTCTAGATTGGCCTCAGCAAGAATGGTGCCTGTGAAGTCCGCTCCTCGAAGATCGGCATTGCACAGAATTGCGCCCGTCAGGTCGGCGTAGCTCAGATCCGCTTCGGTGAGGCTGGCTCCCGTAAGGTCAGTAGGCTTCATGTGCTGATGGATGTCGCGAGTGAGGGTGGCGCGACAGAGGCGGGCGCGATCGAGATTTGTTTTATGGAGAATCGCCCCGCTGAGATTGGCGTAGCTCAGATCGGCATTGCTGAGGATGGTATGGGTAAGGTCAGTGTTTTGTTCGGAGGTGGAGCGGAGATCGGCTTCAAATAGAGTGGCGCGGTGGAGGCGAGCGTGGGCGAGGAGGGTGCCGCTGAGGCTAGCCTTATTAAGGTTGGCGTGGTCGAGATTGGCGTAGTGGAGGTTGGCTCCGCTGAGGTCGGCTTCACGGAGGATGGCACGGTAGAGGTCGGCTTCGGTGAGATCGGTGCCCCAGAGAATCGCTTCACTGAGATCCGCTTCGCGGAAGCTGGCACGGGTGAAAATCGTTTTGCCGAGGCGGGACTGGCGCAGGTCGGATTGGTTGAGGTTGATGCCATGGAGGTAAGCGTTGAGGAGATCGGCTTCGCGGAGGTTGGTGCGCTGGAAGCTGCGGGTGCCGTGGGTATATTCGTCGAGGAGTTGTTGGGGAGTCATGAAAACGCAGATGAACGCAGAGGGTTTTGGGGAGGGATAGAGGAGTGGGAGAGAAGGGGGGAGGGGGGAAGGGAGGCTATCCGGGGACGGCGGGGATTTCGCGGAGGAGGTCGGGGTCGTTGTGGATGAATGTGATTTGTAGAGTGCCTGTGTATTCTTGGTCTGGAGAGGGTGGGGGGTCGGAGGGGGTGAGTTGATCGAGGCTTTTCTGGCTGAGATGGAGAGTTGTTTCGTTTAATGCTGCTGCAAGTCGGGGCAGGTAGGTGCGTGGTATTTGGAAATTGATGCAGAGAACGATGTTGGAGTATTGGTGGAAGTCGGTGATCCAGGCACCTGATTGGTTAATGGCTTCGCTGATGCGGGCGGTTGTTGGGAGGCGATCAGATTTGGTGAAGCCATCCAGTTGTAGGAATTGGTGTTGAACCACAGGTCGCCTCCTGAAATGGATTTAACTACGAAATAGGCGGGAGTAAAGGGTTTCGTGATTCATGCTGGCGATCGCCACTCCCCATCCACAGCACACCATTTCGTCTTCGAGACGGTTGAGCGCCTGGTCTGCTGCCTGTTCGATTGTGGGTAGAAGGTTCAGGAGTAATTGCTGTCCAGCGGTCTGGCCCAGGGGAATGAGCTTGACTCCGGCATTGATCTGGTTGCTGGCCCAACTGTGGAGATAGCCCAGGATGGCGGTTCTACAGTCAATGTCCCAGTGGGCAGCGGCGATCGCGAAGGCCGTGGCAAAGTTGCAGGGTTCACCGCAGGCATCGAGTAAGGGGTGGAGGGTGGAGTCGAGGTCGGCGAGAAGACGTTGGAGCGATCGCCCCATTTGCCAGCTCTGGTTGCGCATCTCCTCTGTCTCTCGCAGGGCAGAAATCCACTGGTTCCAGTCATGCAACGCGGAGCAATCTTGCTCCTGAGCAGCTTTCCAGGCTCGTCCCAGGACAACTGCTTCCAGGGTGATAGCTCCGTGGTCGAGTTCCTGAACCAACCAATGATTGAGTGCTTCTGCCTGGGTGAGCAGGTGATAATGGACGAGGGTTTCCAATCCGTCAGAGTAGCTAAATGCACCGACAGGTAAGGCAGGGCTTGCCAGTTGGAGGAGTTTCAGGAGGGGTTGGGAGGCTAGGAGAGTCATTGTATCAGGGGCGATTGCTAGAGTGAGATCATTACTTAATGAACGTGAATATGGCTTTGTGTATGACTGTGATCATAAGCACCTGACTCAGGATGAAACGGTAGAATTTCTGATTTGATATCGACACCAAGATGGTGCAATAAATGTTCCAGAACAGAGTCAGGGGAAAGACGCAGGTAGGTGGTGGTGACTTCGACCGGGACGTGGCGGTTGCCCAGGTGATAGGCTGCTCGCAACAGGTCTAATGGTGTTTTGGCCGTGACAGTCAGCACTGGCTCTGACTTTGCGACAATGCGGATGAGGCGATCGCCATTCTCACTCTGCAACAAATCCCCGTCTCGTAGCACGGTTCCCCTAGGGAGATTCAGATAGACTGAGCTGCCGTCTGGATGCTGAAAATGGTGGCGCGATCGCGTTCTTTCCTCAGCAGTGAGTGCCAGCGTTAAAGAGACTTCCGCTTCTCCACTCGCGGGTAGCCGTCGGGTGAGCGTTAACATGATCGTTCTGGGTAGAATTGTGCGTCATCATACCCTGACCAACGATGTCAGGAGGGCAATTAAATCATTTTCTAAGATGCGTGTTTGCGCTGGTCTACGCCAATTTCCACGATCAATAAACTTAACCATTCGGCATACCCCGATTGGGGGCTTCCAACGGGAGAATGGGAGTATCAAGGCAAATGCCTTCTCACACAGAATTTTGGGATAAACGTTGTGGTTACTCAAATTGCCAATTCTCCCTACGAGGCGAAAACTCAGGAGATCGCTCGTAAACTGCTGACCGCTACACGAGAGAACCGTTCCTTTTTTGCTCAAATGCGCGACCAGATGCGCTGGGACGATCGCCTGCTGGGATGGGCGATGAGCAACCCTGGTCTACGGGTGCAGATGTTTCGGCTGATTGACTGTCTTCCGGCGCTTCACAGCAACGCTGAGATTTTGCGACATATGCAGGAGTACCTCGGCGATGAGTCGGTGGAACTACCAAAAGCATTAAAGGACTTATTAAACGTATCGAATCCGCTGGCGGGAAACATTGCAGCAACGACATTTAAGACGGCGGTCGAAACCCTGGCCCACAAATATATCTCCGGGGAAACCATTAAGCAGGTGCTTAAAACACTGGAGGGGCTGCGGCGCGATCGCATGACCTACACGGTAGACCTGCTGGGCGAGGCTGTAATCACGGAAACGGAGGCGCAGTCCTACCTGAACCGCTACATCGACCTGATGCAGCAGTTGACGGAGGCCAGTAAGTCCTGGTCAAGAGTGCCGCAAATTGATGAGGCGGACGGGCAGGAACTCCCGAAGGCGCAGGTTTCCGTAAAGTTGACGGCTTTCTACTCGCAGTTCGATCCCCTGGATGCGAAGGGCAGTGAAGAACAGGTGAGCGATCGCATCCGGATTCTCCTGCGTCGCGCCAAAGAACTGGGTGCCGCCGTCCACTTTGATATGGAGCAGTACTCCTTCAAAGACCTGACGATCGCCATTCTGCAAAAAATTCTGATGGAGGACGAGTTCCGCAGTCGGGATGACCTGGGGGTAACGCTCCAGGCGTATCTCAAGGACAGCGAACGCGATTTGCAAAGCTGGATCGACTGGGCCAAACGGCGCGGCACCCCTCTGACCATTCGCCTGGTGAAGGGAGCCTACTGGGATCAGGAGACGATCAAATCGGCACAGCGGGAATGGGAAAATCCCGTGTTTCTGCACAAATCTTCGACGGACTATACCTTCGAGAAGCTCACCCGGATGCTGCTGGAAAACCACGAGTACCTGTATGCGGCGATCGGGAGCCACAACGTGCGGTCCCAGGCATATGCAATGGCGATCGCCCAGACCCTTAACATTCCCCGTCGTCGGTTTGAGATGCAGGTGTTGTATGGCATGGCAGACAAACTGGCCAAAGCACTGGTGGATCAGGGCTATCGGGTGCGGGTTTACTGCCCCTACGGAGAACTGATCCCCGGTATGTCCTACCTGATCCGGCGACTGCTGGAGAACACAGCCAATAGTTCCTTCCTGCGGCAAAACCTGGAGGAGCGACCGATTGAGGAACTGCTGGCACCGCCGACGCTCCACAGTGTAGATGCCGGGTCGAATGGTCATGGTCCTTTGACAAACGACAAATTCCCCAATGCAGCGGATACGGATTATGCCATTGCTGAAAAGCGCGATCGCGCCCTCGCCGCCATTCAGCAGGTGCGCGGACAGTTAGGTAAGGAGTATAGACCGTTGATTGACGGCGAGTATGTCAATACTCTGGAAATGTTCGATTCAGTAAACCCGTCGAACCCCACTGAGGTGATTGGGAAAGTCGGATTGATGAGCCTGGAGCAGGCAGATAGGGCGATCGCCGCTGCTAAAGCCGCCTTCCCAGCCTGGAAAAAGACGCCTGCGAAGGAGCGATCTGGTATCCTGCGTCGTGCCGCAGATTTGATGGAGCAGCGTCGGGATGAACTCTGCGCCTGGATGGTGCTGGAAACGGGTAAACCACTGGGCCAGGCCGATCCTGAAGTTTCGGAGGCGATCGACTTCTGCCGCTTCTACGCAGACGAAATGGAGCGACTGGATCAGGGGACAAATTACGATGTCGCCGGGGAAACCAACCGCTACCGCTACCAGCCCAGAGGCATCTCAGTCGTCATTTCCCCGTGGAACTTCCCGCTGGCAATTCCCACCGGGATGACGGTCGCCTCCCTGGTGGCAGGGAACTGCACGCTGCTTAAACCCGCAGAACCCTCCTCAGTCATCGCCGCTAAACTGGCGGAAATCCTGGTGGACGCAGGCATTCCCAAAGGGGTGTTCCAGTATGTTCCCTGCAAAGGCTCCAGTGTTGGCTCCCACATGGTGAAGCATCCCGACGTTCACATGATCACCTTCACAGGTTCTCAGGAAGTGGGCTGCCGCATCTACGCTGATGCCGCCGTGCTACAACCAGGACAGAAACACCTGAAGCGGGTGGTGGCCGAGATGGGTGGCAAGAACGCGATTATTGTAGACGAAAGCGCTGACCTGGATCAGGCCATTCAGGGTGTCGTCTACTCGGCTTTTGGCTACAGCGGCCAGAAATGTTCAGCTTGCTCCCGCGTGGTGGTTCTGGCACCGATTTACGAGACGTTTGTAAATCGACTGGTGGAGGCAACGCGATCGCTCCACATTGCCCCCGCCGAGAATCCCGAAACGAAGGTTGGCCCCGTCATTGATGCGGCTGCCCAGAACCGGATTAAGGCATACATCGAGAAGGGCAAGGAGGAAGCCAAAGTCGCGCTGGAGATGTCTGCACCCGACAGTGGCTACTTCGTTGGCCCCACAATTTTTGTGGATGTGTCTCCAACCGCCAAGATCGCCCAGGAGGAAATCTTTGGCCCCGTGCTGGCGGTGATGAAAGCGCAGACCTTTGATGAAGCGCTGGAAATTGCCAACGGTACGCTCTATGCCCTGACGGGTGGCCTGTATTCTCGCACGCCCTCCCACATCGATCGCGCCGCTGAAGATTTTGAGGTGGGCAACCTGTACGTGAACCGCCATATCACGGGGGCAGTGGTGGCTCGTCATCCGTTTGGTGGGTTCAAGCTATCGGGCGTGGGTTCGAAAGCAGGTGGGCCTGATTACCTGCTGCAATTCCTGGAGCCGCGCCATGTGAGCGAGAATATTCAGCGGCAGGGATTTGCACCGATTGAGGGGGTGGAGCAGTAGGAAAGAGGGGCGATCGCTTTATGAAGTCAGCAACCTGACTGCAAATCCTTGAGCGATCGCCCTTCTTTACAGCGGCCCACTTCACATTCTCATTCCAACAGACTCCAATCTTCCAGCGTCAGCCCTTCAATCCTGCCAAAATGCCGCTGATTGTGAGTGACAAGAACGAGGTCGTTGGCGATCGCCACACCCGCAATCAGCAAATCGATGTCGTCGATCGGTGTCCCCTGAGCGCGCAGTTTTGCATAACTTTCAGCCGCGATCGTGACTGATTGTTCCGTTAGCGGAAGTACAGTGTTCTGTGAAGTAAACCGCAGAAAAGACTCAATCTGTCTCTCAGCATTCCGGTGTCTCAGCCCACTGACAATTTCGTAGTAGGTGATGATGCTGATTTGAATTGTTGGATGCTGTTGGAGGTAGGCGGCAAACTGAGCGATTACTGCTGTATTGCCCCGGAAGAACATTGAAAGAATATCGGTATCAATCAGGACTGGCTTCATCGCTTCGTCTTCTGGAAAACGCCTGCTGACGACGATTGAGGATTTCTTCTGTGAACTCAGCGAAGTCCTGTTCGGGTAGGTCGCTCCAACAGCCTGCGAACTCCAGAGTTGACTGTATAGAAGGACGCGAAGCTTCGAGTCCTAATCGGAAATAGTGAATCAGATCTAGAAGCAGTGTCAGCTTATCTTCTGGCACTAGACTAATTTCTCTTAGCACTGCTGCCTGCAATCCCGAAGAAACCATGCCGCAAACCTCAAGCCCCAAGTTTATTTATATTTTAGACGAATCGCCCTTCTATTCCTGCAACACCGCCTGAAACCGCTCATCCTGCCGAATACCATCAAAATCTGTGTCGGTCTTTGCCATTTCTCGATATTCGGGGTCAAGGGCGATTGCCTGCTGCAATTGCTCTAATGCTAAATCAATCTGTTCTAAAAGAGCAGAATGCAACGCATTTTGGTACCTGACCTTTGCGTAAGCTTTTTGAAGAGCGACTGCAATGTTCTGATCAAGGTTATCGATTGCATCTTGATTCTCTTGTAGCATAAATATTAGTTCTCGGACATACGACTCCTTGTAATCATCTGGCTTGACCTCCAATACTTTTCTAAAGCTGTCGAGCGCTTCGCTGTGTCGCCTAAGAATTAGCAATAGGAAACCACGAATTAATAATGATTCGTGATCGTCTGGATCAATCTCTATCGCTTTATCAAAGCTGGCAATAGCTTCTTGATATCGTTCCAGAAATAACATTAGACGCCCACGAATATACCATCCACCGTTCCAGTCAGGATTAAGTTTAACTACTTTTTCATAAACATCAAGTGCTTTCTCATACTCATTTGCTATCACATATCGAGTACCGAGTACAGCATAAAGATCGACTTTGTCTTCTAACGTTAATTCAGGCTCCTCTAGAAGAGTTTTGATCTCAATGATATTTCCAGATTGCTTCGCAAGACCTAATAACTCATATTTTGCAAGGTCTA
The DNA here is from genome assembly GCA_964630955.1 of uncultured bacterium. Taxonomy (GTDB): domain Bacteria; phylum Cyanobacteriota; class Cyanobacteriia; order Elainellales; family Elainellaceae; genus CAZVXA01. The sequence continues at coordinate 7,405 of CAZVXA010000084.1, forward strand.
GTTGTCGTAGTTCAAAGAAAATTTTGTGGGTTGCCTTTTTTATAAAAATTTTGTCTGTCGAAAATTTGAAAACACCCGATCGCCAATCAAAAAAATCAGGGGCACGGTGAATCAGGTATTTGAGGACAAACAGAGGAATCAGGAAGACAAAACAGGTGTTGAAGTTTTCGCGGAAGTTTTCGCGCTGTTGGTTGAGATTGATCAGAAGACGAGGCACACCTTTCCAACTGTAGGAATAGAGACTTTTGCTATCCCATCCTTCGCTGCGCTTCGTTTCTTCGTAGTCGTAGAGGGAGTGTTCTAAACCCTGAACAAACAGCACATCCACAGGTGCTTTGTCCTGGAGAAAAGTTTTAACACGCTGATAAAAGTTTCCGTCTTCGATAGGCTGATCAAACTTCAGGACTTCGATTGTTTTTTGAGGCAGATCCCGACGGATTTTCTGAATGATTTGGGTTCCTTCGGCAGGAGAGCACTGCACAAACAGCAAACCAAACCCCTGATGGCGCTGGAGCGTCCGCAGCAAGACGCGATACTCCTCGTGTGGATTCGGGTTCAACTCCTCCGACTTCCAATCGTCGTCCATATCAAAGAGCGAAGCATCGATTGGCCACAATTCCGGTGCTTCTTCCTGAGATAAATTGAGGGAAGTGTCCTCGCTCATGGCTCTTGTGACGGAGTTTGTTGCGATAGGGCGGCGCGAAATTCGGGGATTTTACGAATCAGGGGGTGGACATTGTGCCAGCGGATGATTTCCCCCTCAGCATCAGTGTAGCGATATTCCAGCAAACAGCGATTGAACAGCAGGCGGCGATATTCGTCATCGTTGGGAATGCGCCGGGTGCGGAAGACTTCGGCAAGTTTACTCCACTCGTCGTCATCGACTGTGAGGCGGTAGTTGTTGCGAGCGCGGGTAATTGCCTGCTGCGCTGCGCTGGCGGTAATCGGCAGGACATCGATCTGGTTGAGGGCCGTCCGCATCAGATGCATGACCTCACGTAGATGGCCGCCACTCATCAGGCAGAGGTTTTCCAGGGTAGAGGGCTGGTCAAACACTGCCGTGTCCAGCGGCAGATCGGGGACGGATTGACTGATGCGCTTATCAATGAGCTGCTTCAACTTGTCGAGTCCCGGCTGGTACAGGCGATCGCTCGGATCACTCACCATTACCATTGGCAGCACCTGAAACTCACCGTAGTTATCTCGCAGTGCCGCAGCCCGATTGGAGTAGACCATTGAAATTGGGACGGTGTAGATAACGTGACACTGCAAGCGGCGGAGTTGACCACAGCGATCGAGAAAAATTTCATCATGGTTGCTGCGTCCGTCGTCGCGGGGGACGGGCACAATGCGATCGAGATTATCAGCAATCACCACCAGCTTGTCAGTTCCCAGAGCATTTTTGGCTCCGGTGATGAACTCATTGAGGGCATCAATCAGCGAGATCGAGTGAACATCTACCTCTTCTCGGATTTTCTGACGAATACTGGGCACCTGGCGCAGGGAAGCTGTTAATTTGGCGAATTGAGCAACCTGTCCTTCAACTTTCAACTCGTCAAACTGCACCTCTGTCAACGCCAGGTCTTTGAGTTCCTGCCAGCGCGATTGCAGCCAGTTGAGCAGAGGCGCAGGATTGGTCTGCTGCCGCAGGTCTTCTAAAATATGACGAGTGCAGGCCAGCAAAATATCGGTGTACTGGGAGTCTTCCTCATCAATGTCGTCATCTGCGACAAAGTACACGACTCGACAGCCTTTGCTCTCCAGATCAGCCTTGAGGCGCTTGAGTTCAGTTGATTTGCCCACGCCCCGATGCCCGGTGTAAAGCTGACAGGTGGGTTCGTTTGATCGTTCAATATTTCGCCCCAGTTCTCGGAAGATGTTCTCGTTGCCCCGCACTGCATGACAATCCACGTAGACTGGATCGTTTGGCTCCAGCGCTCGGAAGGGTTCAAAGGCGTTAAAGATGTTGGTGAGCAGTTGAGCGTCGTTGGTCATTCCGCTGGTGCATTGTATTTACCACGATCTTGTCAGACTACTCCTCAACAACCTCGATCAAATCCTCAATCATCACGTCAAAGACACGGGCGAGTTTAAGCAGTGCGGTTGCATCAACGGTTGCCATTCCGGGGGAACGAGCATAGGTTCTGAGAGTGCTGTAGTGGACTCCCGATCGCTCCGAGACTTCTTTAATTGTCCAGCCCCTTTCCTTCGCAAATTCTCTAATTCGCAGCCTGACCAGCCCCATGCTTGACAATGACTAGTATTAGTCATTTAATAAAAATGTCCACAGAATGACTAGTATTAGTCACTCAATCGTCCTTAAAAGTGATCCCCCTACGGGGAACTGCAAAGCGATCGCCCTCCTGCCTGAGAAATCGAAGGGCGCTAGCGAAGCTCTCCGTAGGAATCGCTCCCCAAAATTTGAGGTAAACCTATGATATCAGTACCTTCGCCGCAACCAGCGGTGCAAACTTCTGCTGTCTCTGATTCGCTGGCGATGCTGCCAAGTTCGTACCGCAACCGCCTGCATCCCTGGTGTATTGTGCGGCGACTGCCCAATATGCAGAATGCGATCGTTGGGCGATTCCGCAAGCGCAACGATGCTGAGGAGCATTTGAAAACGCTGCGGAGATTGACTCCAGCAGACTATGTAATTGTGTTTGAGGGAATTTGAGGGGAAGGGGGCTAGACCTCGGAGGTTTTCAAAAACCTCCGAGGTCTTAGCGGGAGGTCTTGGCGTGAGTTGGGCACCTTAAGCAAAGGCTGCATCTGAGCTATCTTTATGCCACGTCGCAATCTCAGCTTTCAACCCGGTTATTACTACCACCTCTACAATCGGGGTAACAATTGCGATCGCATTTTCTTTGACCGGGAGAACTACTTGCACTTTTTACGCCTTGTGCGGCGACATCTAATCGAGTCAACGCTTGATGTTCTGGCGTATTGTTTAATGCCTAATCATTATCATCTGTTGGTTCGCTGTAGAACTGATGAAGTATCTCAAGCAATGCAGCGCTATACCAAAGCCATAAATCGCCGCTACAACCGGGTAGGTGCCCTGTTCCAGGGGCAGTTTAAGGCGATTGCCGTAGACACTGATGAATATCTGCTTCATGTGGCGCGATACATCCATCTCAACCCAGTAAAAGCTGAAATAATTGCTCATCCAAAGGATTGGGAATTTTCGAGTTATCTTGAATACGCCAAACTTCGTCCAGGAAGCTTGCCAAAGGTTGATTTTTTGTACCAGCAGGTTTTATCTGAGTCAGAGTATCAAATGTTTCTGCAACCTGATGAGCCGTCAATCGTCAGTAGAGACTTCTCAACTCGACTGAAAACTCTCATGCTCGACGAGTAAATCGGAGCTTCAGACCTCCGAGGTTTTCGAAACCTCGGAGGTCTCCCTGGCCTCAGACCTCGGAGGTTTTTTGAAACCTCCGAGGTCTTGACTAGTGGAGGGTGATCGCCAAAGACCCCCAGTCTCCTAAGGAAGCTGGGGGTCTAAATACCGAAGAGGTACACCTTATTGTGAAGCTGCCTCACGAGCCGCTGCCGCTTCATCGGGATGGATGCCCAGACGGGTCAGGTTGATCCGACCGCGAGAGTCGATCTCCCGCACCTTGATCACCACCTCATCGCCAACTGAGACCTCATCCTCAACCTTACCGACGCGGTAATCTGCCAGTTGCGAGATATGGATCATGCCTTCCTTGCCGGGGAGGAACTCCACAAACGCGCCAATGGGGATAATGCGGGTCACCTTGCCTACGTAGACATCTCCGGCGCTGAGTTTCCGGGTCATGCCTTCGATAATGGCGCGGGCGGCTTTGGCCTTCTCGCCTTCTATGGCAGCGATCGTCACCGTACCGTCGTCCTCGATGTCAATCTTGGCTCCGGTCTGCTCGGTGATGCCCTTGATCGTCTTACCACCGGGGCCAATGATCATGCCGATCAGGTCGGGGTCAATCTTGATGGTGAGCAGACGTGGTGCGAAAGGCGACAGTTCAGGACGGGGCTGGTCGATCGCTGACAACATCTTCTCCAGGATATGCAGACGAGCACCTCTGGCCTGATTAATCGCATCTGCAATGACTGAGAGCGGCAACCCGGTGATCTTCATGTCCATCTGGAGAGCGGTAATCCCGGAGTCGGTGCCTGCTACCTTGAAGTCCATGTCGCCCAGGAAGTCTTCGATGCCCTGGATATCGGTGAGGATGCGCACCTCCTCGCCTTCTTTAATCAGACCCATCGCCGCACCGCTGACGGGCTTCTTGATGGGAACCCCTGCATCCATCAGCGACAGCGTAGAGCCGCAGACGGAACCCATCGAGGTGGAACCATTGGAAGACAGCACCTCAGAAACCACCCGAATCACGTAGGGGAAGTCTACTTTTTCAGGTAGGACAGGGATGAGCGCCCGTTCTGCCAGCGCACCGTGACCCACCTCGCGGCGACCGGGCGATCGCATCGGCTTGGTTTCACCGACGGAGTAGGGCGGCATGTTGTAGTGGTGCATATACCGCTTTTGTTCGTCGGGGTGCAGGTCGTCCAGTTCCTGCGCTTCGCCGGGAGTCCCCAGCGTCACCACCGACAGCACCTGGGTCAACTCCCGCTGGAACAGGGCGCTACCGTGGACGCGGGGAGGCAGGACTCCGGTGCGACAGGAGATCTTCCGCACCTGATCCAGCTTGCGTCCGTCAACCCGCACACCGTCCTCAATAATCTGACGGCGCATCAGTTTCTTCGTGACGCTCTTGAATACGGTAGGCAGTGCCTTTGGATCAGCGGTAGCTGCAACTCGGATTGGGTCTTCTTCAGACATCTCGGCAATGGCAGTGGCGATCGCCCCCTTCACCTTGTCCAGCTCGTCATCCCGCTCAGTCTTGGTGTACTCGAAGTGGGTCAGAATTTCTTTGATCTGGTCTTTCGAGCGATCGGTAATGAAATCTTCCAGGGTGGAGTCCACTGCAGGAGCCGCCTCCTGGACAATTTCGATACCCAGTTCCTGCATCAGGTCACGCTGGGCCTGAATCAGATCGCGGACAGCTTCATAACCAAAGTCGATCGCCTCGATCATGTCCTGTTCTGGCAACTGGTTAGCTCCAGCTTCCACCATAATCACGCCATCAGGAGAACCTGCAACCACCAGATCCAGGTCGCCTTCCTCGATTTCTTTGTACGTGGGGTTAATGATAAAGTCATCGCCCACCAGACCCACACGCACTGCCGCCATCGGGCCATTAAAGGGAATTTGCGCCAGCAGAGTGGCAATCGAAGCTCCGGTCACCGCCAGCACATCGGGGGGAACCCGCTCATCCATTGACATGGTGGTGGCGACGATCTGAATATCATCGCGCAGCCAGCCGGGGAAAAGGGGGCGCATGGGGCGATCGATCAATCGGCTGATCAGGGTTGCCTTTTCTGGAGGCCGACCCTCTCTGCGCAAAAAGCCGCCGGGAATTCTCCCTGCGGCATAAAGGCGTTCTTCGTAATCCACTAACAGCGGTAGAAAATCAATTCCTTCGCGTGCCGCAGCACGGGTTGCGGTCACAAACACCGCTGTATTTTCTGATTGCACCAACACAGCACCGCCTGCTTGGGGCGCAAGCAAGCCTACCTTCAGCCGGATATCTCTTCCATCGAAAGATATCGACTTGTCTATTTCATTGAGCATGTAGCGAGCTTTCCTTTTCGTTTCCTCGTTTTTCCTTCTGTCGCAATCCTAGCACTGATATCGAAATCGTGCTGCGAAAAAGTAGCGAATGATAGAGTTGTCCACGGTGTCGAACACAACACCGCTCCTCGCTCTGCTAAAGATGATACTGCACTGACGTCACCACACGACTTTGTCTGAGTGTTTAATCGAAGACCCAAATTTTGGAAAGCATCACGCTTTCCAAAATTTGAGTCTTCAGTTTTCGGATAGGTCAGTAGTAAATGGGCGCAATTCTGCTTTTGGGGTTTCAAGCTGAATCGCGCCTAACTACTTATTGCTGTGAAATACCGTCCTCAGGAAACACCCACTCCGGCGTTTCCGTCATCTTGCGGCGCAGGGCGGCTTCAGCGATCGCCAGCATATCGTCCAGCGAAGTCTCCTGAATAAACCTGGACGCCTGGTCACGGTACTCCAGATTGGGGCACTGGTCACCCAGCACACAGCCATTTTTACAGGCTTCTTTGCAGTTAATTTGCGTTGCTTCCATGCGAAACCTCCCTCGCAGCGGCGCTTCAACAAAATCTTAACGTATCTTGTGGGTCAGCTTGCTCTGACAATCCACTACGCCAACTCTAGCGACGCCAGACCTAAGTACTTCACCCCCACTGGAGAGATATCAAATCGACAGGGGAGAACCTCGACCCCACGGGCGATCGCCTCCCGAAATAGCTTGCCATACACGGGGTCTGCCCTGTCTCCGGGAGAAAATCGGGTGCAGTCCCCCCGGTTGATGTAGTACAGCATCACCGCTCTCGCCTCTGGCAACAGGTCAGTCAACTCCTTCAGGTGCTTTTGCCCACGGGTGGTTTCTGTGTCGGGAAAGAGTGCCAGGGTTCCCTGTACCCAGGTGGTATTTTTCACTTCCACATAAATCGGACGGATGTCTTCCCCCGTCAACAGAAAATCAATCCGGCTCTTGCGGCCCTGTCCGTAGGGGACTTCTCCTTTAATCGTGGTGTAGCTGCCCAGTTCGGGAAACAGCCCTGCGGTGAGTGCCGCTTTGATCACGCGATTAGGTAAAGCGGTGTTGGTGCCAACCCAGGTGGGTGCGCTGTCGTGGACTTCGATCAGTTCCCAGGTGTAGGGGAGCGATCGCTTCGGGTCATCGCTGCGGGAGACCATAACCCGGTTGCCGGGAATCAAAACTCCGGTCATGGGGCCTGTGTTGGGGCAGTGGGCAGTAATGGTTTCGCCGCTGTCGAGTTCGATGTCGGCAAAGAAGCGTTTGTAGCGTTTGATGAGTGTTCCTGGATAGAGCGTGGGGTAGGGGTAGAGCCAGTTGGAGGGCATAGGTGGGTGGGTTGCGTCGATTTTAATTTACCCGATGGTGGGGTATGAGGGGATTGGGGGAGAAGTGCTTGTGAATGTAGTGATAGGTTTTGGTTGCGAACCAGAGATTTTGGGGGGTAGCTTACCCCCCAACCCCCCCGCTTGGGGACGACCGCGTCCCCAAACCCCTCCGACTAGATTGTCCGTGGGCGACGCACAGTACCTCCAGGGGTTTCCGCTGCCAGGAGCATGGCTGAGCCGTGGGAGGGAAATGTTTAGGTTCTCCATAAATCAGTGCTGGCAGGAAGCCATCTGATCCGAGGCAGGGAAAGGTGGTACGGAACTCGCTGTTGCTAGCGCAACAGCGGTTCGATTTGAAGACCAACACGCTTGCCCGCATACCGTTCAGCCCTGCTGCGATCGTGGGTAACCCGCTGTGGGCTGCTGGCTACCCACGAGCAACCTGATAGGAGGGGATTTGGGGGACGCTTCGTCCCTCAAGCGGGAGGTTTGGGGGGCAAGCTGCCCCCCAAGAAGTCTAGTTTTGCCCAAAACCTCCCACTAATAAACCCAGGGAATCAGCTTCTTCACCCGTTCCCGGTACTCCGGATAGTCTGGATATTTCTCAGTCAGCCACACTTCCTCCCGACTGGCCTTTGCATTGAAGAACACCAGGAAAACGAGGGCGGCGATCGCATGACTCACACTCAAGAAAAACAGCCCCCAGGCCAAAATCCCCAGCACCAGACCGCTATAAACCGGATGCCGCACCAGACCATAGACCCCCGTCTGTACCAGTTGGCCTTCCTCACGGGGATAGGGGAGCGGGGTCAGGCTGGTGCCCAGTTGCAGTAATCCACCGAAAAATAGCACCAGAGCAAACAGACCCAGCAGCCCTGCGCTGACCCACAGCACCAGGTTCCAGGGAGGGGCGATCGCCACCGACAGATGATAGGTGGGCATCAGTATCAAACCTAGCAGCAGCAACGCCTGAGCAATCACCCAGTATTCCCCCCGCTCCCCTGCCTGCCAGTTGCTGCGAAAGCCCCAATCAGAAAGGAGTTTCATTGGTAACCCTCCTGTGAATCCTGTGACTCTATTGTGACTCTAAGTAACTGGAGTTTTGACCATTTTTCCTGTAATGCCGCGAAACGTCCTCTGCGAGGACGTTTCGCGGCATATTTAATTCTTGCGCCGATTGTCTCCCAAACGCTGACTGCGTCAGCGTTTGGGAGACAATCGGCGCAATTTAGTCAAAAGTCCAGTAAGTAACTGGACTTTTGACTACTTTCCCTGCAATGCCGCGAAACGCTCTCTACGAGAGCGTTTCGCGGCATAATTGATTTTAGCGCCGATTTTTCTTGAAAAGCTGACGCAGTCAGCTTTTCAAGAAAAATCGGCGCAATTTAGTCAAAAGTCCAGCTAAAGAACCATCTGCGAACCGTACAGCAATTCGTTTGGATGGGCTATAGTCAGTTCAATTTCTCCCACTCCCAGGGAACTTTAAGCAGGGCATTGGGAATTCATTCAAGCTGCGATTCTCCCAGCCTTGATCAATCGAACTCAAGCAGGTACAGAGATGGGTCAACATACGCTGCCCGATACTTCCACTGTAGCTTTGAACGCTGCCCGTCAGATTCGGCAACAGTTCCGGTTCAATGCTGAACTCGTTGGGCAACGGGGAACCTGGTGGCAGGGCGGGATTGTATTGTTGGCGATCGCAGCAGCAAGTCTATCCGTTCTGTCCTGTGTGGATGCCAGTGACCCCAGTGCTGAGACGGTGCGAGCCTTCAGCCGTGGGGGATTGGTGCTGGTCGGACTGGGACTGAGCATTCTGATGGTGCGATCGCCCCACGAGAAAAGTTGCCTGATCGAGCAGTCCCTATCATCTGGCGCAGCGGCTACCGAACGAGCTATTTATCTGTATCGCACCTTGTTGCAGTACACCCCCCAGCGAAGCACCTGGCTGAACCAGCAATTGACCCGTATTCAGCAGGGGGTTCAGGAGCAACTAGGAACCGACTGGGTATTGCAACTTCCCATCGCCCAGGAGACTGGGGAAGCGGATGATTTGAGCGACTTGCAGGTCGAGCAATATGTGCAACAACGACTGGTTCCGGCCCTGGAGGCGGCAACCCAGCGAATTGCCCAGTTTGCCCAGCAGCGTACCACCTACCAGACCGCCAGCCTTCTGAGTGCAGGACTGGTAGTGCTGTTGCCCATCCTGAACCCGCACTGGATGGTGGGTGGCGCGATCGCCGCCACTATTGCAATCGGCGGTCTGTTCTGGCAGCAGGTAACTCGACTGGGCGATCGCATCGACAGCGACCAGCAGTTAGCACTGGGACTGAACCTGCTCAAGAACGCCTGGGAAAGCCAGGGTAGTACAGCATCGGGAGACAATGTCCTACTGGTGTGGGCAACAGAGCACTTGCTGGAGGAACCTTATCGTCAAACGGGCGATCGCCTGAGAGAATCGCTGCTGCTGCTGGAGCGCGGCAACCCTGATTTGATTGGCTGGCTGCTCAACCAGTCGGGAGAACTGGGGCAGGTTCAGTTTGCTTTACCAGCGGCCAGCAAACCCGAAATTCTGGACCCGCTGGAGGCGATCGCCCCCGCCTCCCCCGAAAAAGCCGAAGCTAGAGCTGTAGCCGCTAAGGTGGAAGCCATCGACACTGCAAAAACGGCTCCCGCCACATCTGCACTCGACAAACTCCTGCCTGCCGTGACTTCGACGACTACGGGGGCGATCGCCAAACCCGCAGCGGCAGCAGCCGTGAAATCAGAGGTTCATTCTGCCAGACGCGGTCGCCCCCACGCCTTCGTGGTCATGCCCTTTGGTCGCAAACAGGGACCCGATGGGCGGTGGATTGACTTCAACGCCATTTATCAGGACTTAATCAAGCCTGCCCTGGAAGATGCGGGATTTGAGTCGTTCCGCGCCGACGAAGAATCTTCCAGCGGCGACATCATCAGCGATATGTTTCAGGAATTGCTGCTGGCCGATCTCGTCGTCGCTGACCTGAGTATCGACAACGCCAACGTATTTTACGAACTGGGAATTCGCCACGCCCTGCGGCGGCGCGGTGTGGTTCACATCCAGGCGGGACGCGCCTACATGCCCTTCGATATTTTTAACGTCCGCACACTGCCCTACAAGTGCGATGAGAACGGTTGTCCTGACCTCCACTTTGTGGAGAAGGACAAACACAACCTGTCCAAAATGATCCTGGCCACCTGGAACTCAGAACGCAACCGGGTTCACAGTCCCATTTTTAACCTGCTGACGGGACTACCGGAGCCCGACCGAAAAGCGCTGAGAACGCCGCTGGCAACGGGCTACTGGGAGGAGTACACCAATCTGCAATCGAAAATTGCGATCGCCCAGCGTCAGAAGCGCATCGGGGATGTGGTGCTGCTGGCGGAGGAGGTGAACAACCCACTCATCAAGGAAGACATTGTGGCGGAGGCCGCCAGTGCCCTGGCCAGCATCGGTAATTCTGCACTGGCGCTGAAGCAGTATCAGCAGGGACTGAGAATTAACCCGGAGAACTCCTTCTTCCGGTGTCAGGAAGCCTTTCATCTCAACCGTCTGGGACAGGCGGATGAGGCGATCGTCAAGCTGGAGAAATTACTCAAGGATCAGCCGAACTACGTCGATGCGTTCAACAAGCTGGCGCGAATTTACAAGGATCTGTGGAGAAACAACTGGAAGGACATCGAGGATGAGCAACCGCGCATCCAGGCCGCCTACGAATCCTCCTTCCTGCTACAGAAGTCCATTGAGAACTATTTGCGCGGCTATCGGGTAGACCAGAACCAGTACTACTCCGGCATCAATGCGCTGATGCTGAGTGCCGTCCTGGAGCATCTGGCAACGACGGTCAAAGAGGAGAGTGGTGACCCCCAGGAGATCGCCTACCGCCAGATGATTCCTGCATTACAGGGCGCGGTTCAATTCTGCCTGGAAAGCAGCCTGAACCATGACCCAAATGACTATTGGGCAGCACTTTCTCTGGGTGATCTGTCGGTGTGCGTTGCAGATTCCCCCAAACAGGTCGCCACCAGCTACCGTAAGGCGCTGGCAGTCCTCTGGAACAACAGCACGGCGCTGGAAGCAACCCTGGGCCAGCTCCGACTCCTGGAGCGTATCGCTTTTCGCCCTGCCCACGTTCAGGCGGGGATTAAAGTGCTGGAGGCGGATCTGGTGCGATCGCAGCAGATCGAGGGCAAGTTTGATACGGTGCGGGAGGAGGAAACCAAGCCCTCTAAAGTTCTCCTGTTTACCGGGCACATGATTGACAGGCCCGATCGCAAGCAGCCCCGCTTCCCGGCGGAGATGGAATCGGAAGTGCAAGAGCGGCTGGAGGAGCTGTTGGAGAAACTGGATGCCCATGAGGGATGTCTGGCAATTCTCCCAGGACTGGCCTGCGGCGGCGACATTCTATTTGCCGAGGCTTGTCTCAAACGGGACATCTCAATCGAGGTTTATCTGCCCTTTGAACCCGGTAAATTCATTCAGGAATCCGTCAATTTTGCTGGAGACACCTGGGTCAAGCGCTTCTACGACATCTACAATCATCCCAATGTCACCCGGCACCTCCAACCTACCCGCCTGGGTGAAGTCCCCGAAGGCGATAGTCCCTTTATCCGGAATAACCGCTGGGCGCTCTACTCGACGCTGGTGAACGATATCAGCCGAATTCGCCTGATCGCACTCTGGAATGGTCAGACCGGCGATGGCCCCGGTGGTACCGCCGACATGGTAAACCAGGTGCGACAACTGGGCGGCATCGTAGAGCATCTGGATATTACAAAGTTTGACTACTGGAAGAAACCAGGCAGTAAGAAACTGGATCAGATTTTCACCAAGCTGGAGCTTCCCCAGTAGGGTGGAAGATTCCGTCATGGGAAGTTTGTTGGGGTTGAGTCAGTAGAATTGTGGTAGCGTCATAGTTTTGCCTGATAAAACCGCTTGTTCTGGTCGGAGGGTTGGTGATGAGTCAACTGCGAATGCAGCCACAAACGGATATCTGGCTCCCCGCCTCCTGGGACGAATATTTGCGCATCATCGAAGACTCTGCCTATGAGCAGGCAAAGGGCTATTACTACAAAGGACACATGAGGGTCGAGATGCTGCCCGTCAGTTTTGATCATGGTAAAGACCATGTCGTCATTATTTTTGCCGTCAACCTGTTTGCAGCTCTCAAGGGCATCCCGGCGACTGGTCTGGACACAACAACCTTTCGCAAAACAGACGTGCGGGACTGTCAACCGGATGTGGCTTATTATCTGGGCGATCGCGCCCAGTCTATCCCTTCAGGCACGGGAATCATCAGCCCCGATCGCTATCCTGCACCGAACCTGGTGATTGAGATTGCAAAGACTTCGCTGTTGGATGACGTGGGGGCAAAGCGATCGCTCTACGAAGAATTAAGTGTCGATGAGTATTGGGTGCTGGATGTGGAGAGCATTCAGGTGCTGGCCTATGCGGTGGCTGACCAGGGGAGCAAGCGGATTCAGGAGTCGCAGGTGTTACCGGGACTGAGAATTGCGGTGATTGAGGAGGCGCTGCGTCGCAGTCGAGAGACGGATCAGTCTCAGGTAGGAGCCTGGTTACTGGGGGAGTTTCAGCGATCGTAAGGCTCTGATTGATACAGCGGTTTGCAAGCGCGTGTGGTACAAAGTTTTGTTGAGAGCCTTGCTCCGCGCGGCTCTCAACAAAACTTTGGTTCTATCTCAGCGCAAAGCGCTGTATCGTGTTTGTCGTTGGCTATTGGTGATTGGGAATAAGACGGACGACACGGAACATTGCACCTTTTGCCCTAAGGGCTTGTAAATGAATAACTTCACCCTCCTCAATCCCCCCTTGGTAAGGGAAACCCCCACCCCAGCCCTCCCCTTACCAAGGGGAGGGCTGGGGTGGGGTCGGATCGGACAAAGCATGAGGTTATTTTTTTACAATGCCTAAGGGGCGTTTTATCCGTATAGTCCTGGTTAATGAAGTCCCGGTTCTTTTCATCTGATCACCCGAAATGTGAGATTAATTCGAGGTTGAACCTTCTTTGTGGTTTTGGCAATCTGATGCTGCCAGAAATGCTGAGTAGAACCTGCCATCAGTAGAAAACTACCGTGCGTCAAATCAATCTCAACCTTCGATAACTCCTTGTAGTACTTGTGTTTCAGCGCAAACCGTCGCGTTCCGCCAAAGCTCACTGAGCCAATGACGGGATTCTCTCCTAATTCAGGTTCATCGTCACTGTGCCATGCCACACTGTCCTGTCCTGTCCGATAAAGGTTCAGTAGCACGCTGTTGAACTCCACACCTGCCAGTGGCTCAATCCGCGACTTAATTTCTACAAGACTCCGTGTCCATTCATGGGGAGTCATTTGAATGCCTGAATAGGTATAGGATTTGCCCGGTTCTCCATACCAGGCTGTCAACCTCGGCAGCGGTACTGTTTTACCAAAGATTTTGATCTGGTCTTGTTGCCACAGGATGGTTTGATTTAGCTCCTGATAGAGGCGATCGCTCTCCTCCACATCAAACAGACCTGGATAAAGACATACCTCTGCGTCTGGCATTTCCAGGTTGGTCAGATTCGCTACCGAGGTTCGCTCTGCCTCAAACCCAAAGTACATTTGCTGATATGAGGCCATTATCTGCGCTGTGCCTATTGGGTCAAGGAGTTACAAAAATAAGTCTAACTCACCACCCACTGCCACAACCGCTACAGCGGAGCCGCTTGTGCGATCGCCTCCCGCTCCTCCTCCGTCATCTCCCAGCCCAGCGCCCCAGCATTTTGCTTCGCCTGACTGGCATTTTTTGCCCCCGGAATCGGCACCACACTGCCCTGGGCGATCAGCCAGTTCAGCGCCACCTGGGCGGGAGTGCGATCATATTTCTGGCCAATTTCCTTTAACAGGTTGACCAGAGGCATCAGCTTCTGCAAACCCTCCTGGGAGAATCGCGAGTCAAGCCGACGGGCACCTGTTGGCTGTGTGTAATTTTCAGGGGTGTACTTACCCGTGACTAATCCCTGCGCCAGGGGACTATAGGCCAGAATCGTTACGCCCAGTTTCTTGGCGGTATCCAGCACGCCGTTGGTCTCAATTTGCCGTGCCAGCAGGGAGTACTGCATCTGGTTGACCGCCAGCGGAACTCCGCGTTTTGCCAGCAGCTCATGCGCCCGCTGCATCTTCTCCGCCGAGTAGTTGCTGACGCCGACAGCCTTGATTCTGCCCTGCTGCACCTCATCGGCCAGGGCATTCATCAGGGCCTCTTCTCCCATGAAGAAATCGAATGGCCAGTGAACCTGATACAGATCCACTGACGGAAGCTGGAGCCGCTTCAGGCTGGCGGTCAGGGTGTCAGCAACCGCACTGGCGCTGAATCGCCAGGGTAGCGGGAAATACTTGGTGGCGATCACAACGGGCTGGCTGGTCTGTTTCATAAACTGCCCCAGCAGTTTCTCGGATTCACCAAACCCGTAAATTTCAGCCGTATCAAAGAAATTCACGCCCGATTCCACGGCTGCGTTAAATGCCTGCTGCACCTCGGCTGCGTCGTAATCTTTGCCGTAGCTCCAGAAGAGGCGATCGCCCCAGGCCCAGGTACCAATCCCCAGAGCCGGAACCGCTATACCACTCGCGCCAAGGGTCAGGGTTTGCATAATCGTTTAAGAAACTTAACACTGTTTTTAGTGTAGCGTTCGTTGGGGGATGGGGGGATGGGGGATGGGGGGATGGGTAGGGGTTTAGCATTCGGGCCAATCAGTTCTGGCGAAGTCACAAGCCGTATTACCCGAATGCTAAACCCATATGGTGGTGGGTAGGTTACCATCTGGGCCAATCAGTTCTGGCGAAGTCACAAGCCGTATTACCCGAATGCTAAACCCGTACGAGAGGGTGGATGATGGGTGGTGGGATGCAGGGGCATGACATTCTAGCCGAATGCCACGCTCGTACAATGGGAGATTGGTATGGATGGTTTCACGGAAATTGAGCAGCAGTTACCGGGAGTTGTAGAACAGGCAGAATCGCTGGAGGAACTCCAGCACTGGCTGGAGGCACAGCCCTATGTTCAGTCCGTGACGTTGGTAGATTACTGGATAAAGACGTATCCGCCCCAACGGGAATTTGTGGTGGAGTTGAAGGGCGATTCCCCCTCCGGGGAACTGCAAAGCAAACGCAATTCTACCGTTACGCGAGTCATGGACGTGTATGTGTTGGAAAATGGCAGGCTCCGCTTTAGCGATTGGCGGCAGTAAGTAGCGATTATGCTTGAAACCCAAGAAGCTGTTCTGCCCGCTGCGCGGGCGGAATAGCTTTTGAGTTTCATTTTTTCTACGCCCACTTACTTAACACAAATTCGAGCGGTTTAAATCGCGCCAAAGGGGGACTACTGCAACGTGGTAGTCCCCCTTTGGCATACAGTGCTTTCTAAAACTGCGAAATCTGAGGCACGACAGGCGGAGTCACTTTAGAGAGATCAACCGAGGGACAAAGGTCAGCTAACTCGCAGCGATCGCACGCCGGGTTTCTCGCAGTACAAACCTGTCGCCCGTGATAGATCAGCCGAATCGACCAGTTCTCCCAATCGGGTTGGGGGAGTAGTTTCATCAGGTCCCGCTCAATTTTCACCGGGTCTTCGTATTCGGTGAGACCCAACCGATTGGAGAGACGCCTGACATGGGTATCGACGGTGACCCCCGCATTAATACCAAAGGCATGGGCCAGCACAACGTTGGCAGTTTTGCGGGCCACACCGGGTAAGATCAGCAGTTCCTCCATTCGCCTGGGAACCTCTCCGCCAAACTGCGACACAATCATGCGGCAGGACCCCTGGATATTCTTAGCCTTGTTGCGGTAGAAGCCAGTGGAGCGCACCAACTCTTCAATTTCCTCAGGCGGGGCGCTGGCCATCGCATCTGCGGTGGGAAAGCGACGGAACAGTTTTGGAGTGACAATGTTTACCCGCTCATCGGTGCACTGCGCCGAGAGAATGGTAGCGACCAGCAGTTGAACGGGGGTTTCATAATGGAGCGAGCAAGTGGCGTCGGGGTAGAGGCGCTTCAGACGCACCAGAATTTCGAGCGCACGCTGCTTTTTGTTGGAGGCGCGTTTGCGGGTGGGCACGGGTTTTATTGAAGCAGTTTGCGGAAAAATTCAAGCTGAGTCGTGTCACGCACAATCAGGAAGATACCCAGGCCCAGGAGCAGCACCAGTCCGGTCTGCATCACGTTTTCCTGAACGCGGGCGGGGAGGGGTTTGCCGCGCAGGGCTTCCACCAGCAGGAAGGCGAGTTGACCACCATCCAGTGCAGGCAGAGGCAGGATGTTGATAATCGCCAGGTTAATACTGATGATGGCAGCGAAGGGGAACAGGTTGATGGCGTCGTTGGAGGCGAGGTTGGCTCCCTGCTCAACGATTTTCACGGGACCAGCCACCTGACCGGCAACGGAGGAGAAGTTGGTAATCAGTCCCCAGAAACCCTGTACGGTTCTAACAAACATGTCCTGGAACTGCCGCGCCGCTAGTGAGAGCACCTCGCCGGGATGATTCGGGCGACGGAATTCAACACTGCCGTTGGGGTTCAGGACGACACCAATTCGAGGCACCCCTTTGTCGTCGGGTTTAGGAGTGACGGGAATCGTGAGTCGGTTCACCCCCCGCTGCACCTCCAGATCCAGAGCCTGGTTGGGACTTGCAGTGATTGTTTCCATCAGTTTCCTCTCAGCCGCTTCACCGGAACCCAGAGGTTGGCCATCGACCGCCAGCACAATGTCGCCTTCTTTGATGCCTGCGATCGCCGCTGGAGCCTGCGCCGATGCCACCTGGGGAATCAGCACCCCCGGCTTATAGTTGAAGCCATCGGGAATACCAACAATGCCAAACTGGAGCACAAACACCAGGTAGGCAAAGATCAGGTTGGCGATCACCCCAGCGCTGATCACAATGGCGCGATCAAGAACAGGACGGTTCTTCAGCAGGTTGGGGTCTTCGGGGGGAATGTCACTCTCCGGGTCGTCATCAGGGAAGCCGACGAAGCCACCGAGGGGGATCGCCCGCAGTGCGTACTCGGTCTCTGGCCCCTGATACTTCCAAAGGATTGGGCCAAACCCGATGGAAAAGCGGTTGACGTGTATCCCCTGGAGCCTTGCTGCAAAGAAGTGCCCCATCTCATGAACTACAATCAACACCGCGAGAACTGCGATCGCCGCCAGAACCGACATAAGCACCTGTATAAGTTTTGTACCTTTAACCCAATCTGCAACCCTATCTAATCCATATCCCACTCCTCGTTTCCAGGCGGAGCCTTGGAAATGCTGCCTTGGAGGCTCTGCCTCCATCTGAGCATGAGGCAGAGCCTCCTGTAAGCAGTACTGGCTAGAAGCCAGTAACGAGATGGCTGGGGTTAAAAAACAACAAGGTTACAGATTACATCGCTTTAACTATTCTAAGAGGCTGATCAACAAAGTATCATTCTCCCTTCTCTTTCGCGGGGATCAAACCCTGACATTAGAGCGGCAGATTTCTACAGAAGCTCCCGGCCCAGGTAGAGCTGGAGCGCCTCCGGAATCTTCACCGTGCCATCCGGTTGCTGGTAGTTCTCCAAAATCGCCGCCATCGTGCGGCCCACTGCCAGCCCAGAGCCATTCAGCGTGTGAACGAACTGGGTGCCTTTTTTCCCCGGCTCCTTAAACCGGATATTGGCCCGTCGCGCCTGGAAGTCTAGGAAGTTGGAGCAGCTTGAAATTTCCCGGTATTTGCCCTGGCTGGGCAACCATACCTCCAGGTCGTAGGTCTTCGCAGAGGAGAAGCCAAGATCGCCTGAGCAGAGGGCCAGCACCCGGTAGGGTAGTTTCAGCGCTTGCAAAATTGCTTCAGCGTTGGCAGTGAGGCTCTCCAGCTCATCCATCGAAGTTTCAGGATGGACAAATTTCACCAGCTCCACCTTATTAAATTGATGCAGCCGGATCAGACCGCGCATATCCCTCCCGTAGCTGCCCGCCTCGCGCCGGAAACAGGGGGTGTAGGCACAGTGGTAGATGGGCAGATCTTCGCTGTTCAGCACCTCATCCCGGTAGAGGTTCGTCACAGGTACCTCAGCGGTGGGAATTAGCCACAAATCGTCCTGGGCACACTTAAAGCTCTCTTCCGCAAATTTTGGGAGCTGCCCCGTCCCCCGCAAGGAAGCAGAGTTGACCAGAATTGGCGGCATCACCTCGATAAAGCCTGCCCTGGTCTGAATATCCAGCATAAAGTTGATCAGCGCCCGCTCCAGGGCTGCGCCTGCCCCTTGCAGCACCACAAAGCGGCTCTGGGCCACTTTCACCCCGCGTTCGCTGCTGAGAATTCCCAGCTTCTCCGCCAGATCACCGTGAGGCACCGGGTTCTCCAGCGTTGGAATATACTCGTCGCCCCAGCGGCGCACCTCTACGTTGTCATCTTCGTTACGGCCCACGGGAGTTGTTTCATCGGGGGGGTTGGGCAGCGCCAGCAGGAGTTCTTCAATCTGGACTTTCAGCTCTCTCTCCTGGGGTTCCAACTCCGCAAGCTGCGTCTTCATCTGGTTGCCTTCTTCCTTCAGCGCCAGAATTTCGGAATCATCCGGCTTCGCCCCGGATTTCATTTTCTGACCAACCAGCTTGCCAATTTCGTTGCTGCGGGCCTGAAGCTGCGATCGCCCCACTTCCAGTTCCCGCTGCTGTCGGTCTAACTCCAGAATCGGCTGCACGTCATACTCATCACTCCGCAGGCGCAACTTCTCCTGCACCTGTGCCGCATTCTCCCGGATCTGCTTTAGATCAATCACAATGGTTCCCGCTTTTAGCTCAACTCGCTGGCATTACACAGGATAGCCTAAGTCGGCTCTGCTGGCGGTTTGGCGGAGTAATTCGGTGGCTGTTCATGCCAGGTCCCATCAGGTATTGATTAAACCCCGGAATTGAGTTGCTGCAAGCGCGGCGAAGCCGCGCTTGCAGCAACTCA
>CAZVXA010000085.1:0-22363 GCA_964630955.1 uncultured bacterium
CCATGTCTGAAGCCAGGGGCATTGCATCCCCTCTCAAACTCTCCCCTTCGGTAAGTAAGTGGGCGTGGGAAAAGTTGAAACCCCAAAAGCTGTTCCGCCCGTACAGCGGGCGGAACAGCTTTTGGGGTTTCAAGCTTAATCGCGTCGCTACTTAGTCAAAACTCCAGATCGTAAGGGATTTGGTGAGAAATAAGCCCAGATTCTGGGGGACATGGCATCGCCATGTCCCCCAAAATCTGGGCTTATTTTGCTTAAAGCCTATTCGATTGGAAGACGAGATGCTGTCGCGTCTCGCCTTCCAATCGAATAGGCACCTGAGCCTAAGCGTCTTCTAGCTGGGAGGGGATTCCCAAAATGGGGCATGGAAATTTGGAGGAGAGCTGCCTTACCAGGGGGTGTTTGGCGGTGCTACAGCCCAGCAGCAGCAGGTCTGCTTTTTTTTCCTGGACAACGCCCCTCAGTTCCGCTGGCAGACTGCCAAACCGGAGATGGGCTTCCAGTGAGCCGCGCCACTCTTCTGCCAGACAGCGGGCCTGCCAGAGAATACAGTCGGCCTGCTCGATTGGGTTTGTCGATTTAACGGCAGTGCTGGGGCTACACTCAGCGAAACAGGCTTCAATGGTTTCTAAGGACTCCAGGGGGTGCGTCTCAATCGCTTGAGCATGGACAGCAGGATGAGTGAGCAACGCGGAGGCTTGACCCACCTGAGTGGCAGTGCTGCGATGCGATCGCCCCTGAGAACGCTTTGGGATGCGAGTGGCGATCGCTGTCTGATCGACCACGTAGACAACATGCACCATCACCTGCTTCTGGGTCGCCAGTCGGGTCTGGTGGGCAATCCATAAAGTAAGGTCAAGTGCAACCTGGCTGTTTGGGGAGCCATTGTAGCCAATGACCAGATTGATTTTGCCGTCGGAGTGAGTCTCGGCAGTATCGAGTGAGTTCGCCCCGGTTGAGAGCACCATTTGCTCTATCAGGTGGGGGTGACCCAGCGCAGCCTGTAATCGCGCCAGCATGGCTTTAATCTTCACGGCGTTATCTCTCCAAGGAGCGGGTAGCAAACGAATGTGGGAGGCAGTTTGTTTTCAGTGACGATTGATCTGAGGCATTCAGGGGATAAGCACAACCCATCTGTCATTAAAAGGACTTAACCTTGCTTTTCAAGCGCAGTTCATACTATGCGCTTTATGGTTCCAGAAAGAGTAAGTCCAGACACAAAATCATTTGGGCGAAACATCAGGAAACAGAAGTTTAATCTTCTTGATGAATCTCAAATTTTTGAGACTGGTTTTCTCAGAAAATGGGTAAATACGAATCTATTATTCTGTAAGGGATCCCTACCCTGCTTCTGTCCAAAGTGTGACGTAGATGACAAATAGATGGATGCGGCGAAGCGTCTCTTACTTGAGAAGTCAAAAGATAAGGGAGTCACAAAGATGCGTTCATCGGAATCCTCAATTTGTAACCCTTTAGAAGAATACTCCGAATCAATCGACTGACATGGAGGCGTGATTATACTGAGAATACTGAAAGCTCAAGGATCGCCCAACGAGGGGTGGGTTCAGGAATAGTCTTCAGTCTCCCCTCAAGGCCGACGGAGTTAGCGGACGGGGCAGGGCTGAGAGGTGCCCGCTTGGAAGCTTTGACGAAGGTGACAGCAGATAAATACCTTTCGGTCAAGCTTCCAACTTCGCCCCAAGAATGGGGGTTTCCGCTCCAGGATTGACAGTAAATGGGCAGATGAAAACCTGAACTAGACTGACAAAAGTTGAAGGCAGCAATCTAAACTTAGCATTTTCAACAGGCTCAGTCAACGCGCTTCGTTTAGACAAAGATCAGCCTCACCTTAAACGCCAAGAGGGAGGCAGGTGAGGCTGGAGACGCAGTTAGGAGGTATCTTGTTTATTACATTACTTCCAGAAAATGATTTGCTGACTCCTTTTAACAAGTTCTTAAGTTTGTCAGGATAAAGATGTAGTGTCAGAGATGAATTCCACCGCTCAGGGGGCATTCCAGTACTGGAAATAGCGCCGATTTTCCTCGTGTTAAGTTAAGGAGATTTCCAGCAATGCAATTACCTGCGTTGTGTGGGCGGTTCCCCTGCACCCCTCTCACAAATCAAATAGGATTGCTATAGGAAGGAAAATTGGATGGGTTTATGGCTCAAATCTTTTTGGCGATCGCCGCGATTCTGGGTGCGGTTTCCGTTGGATTCGGGGCGTTCGGGGCACATGCTCTGCGAGAGCGGGTGAGCGATCGCGCCCTGGAAATTTTTGAAATTGGTACGCGCTACCAGATGTATCATGCCCTGGCGTTGTTGGGGGTTGGCATCCTGCTGCTGCGGGCAGAAACGGGCATGGGACTGCTGAACGCTGCCGGATGGGCCTTTATTACCGGGGTGATTCTCTTTTCTGGCAGTCTCTATGGGTTGAGTCTGGGCGGCATCAAGTGGTTAGGACCCGTAACCCCGTTCGGTGGGTTTGCTTTTGTGATTGGGTGGCTGTGTATGGCGGCAGCGGTGTTGACCTTGAAATAAGGTGGCCCTGTCCCTGGCATTAAGGATTTTAGTAAATGTCTGGCTGTCTGAAAATCCTTCGCTAGGATCGGCGTGGCAAGCACCGGGAGACTAAGGCATGACGAGGACACTGCTGGAACAGTTGCGTGAGATGACGGTTGTGGTGGCCGACACTGGAGACATCCAGGCGATCGAACAGTTCAAACCCCAGGACGCCACTACCAACCCTTCGCTGATCACTGCCGCCGCCCAGATGGCGCAGTATCAGGAAATCGTGGATGAGACCCTGAAACGGGCGAAAGCAGATGCGGGTTCTGGCGCATCTGATGCCGAAATTCTTTCGCTGGCCTTTGACCGACTGGCGGTTTCTTTCGGGCTAAAGATTCTCGAAATCATCCCCGGTCGGGTTTCCACTGAAGTTGATGCCCGCCTGTCCTACGACACCGAGGCCACCATCAACAAAGCGCGGGCGCTGATTTCCCAGTACGAAGCGGCAGGGGTGCTACGGGAGCGAGTGCTGATCAAAATTGCTTCCACCTGGGAAGGCATTCGTGCTGCCGAAGTGCTGGAGAAAGAAGGCATCCACTGCAACCTGACCCTACTGTTTGGGCTACATCAGGCGATCGCCTGTGCCGAAGCGGGCATCACCCTGATTTCTCCCTTTGTTGGGCGCATTCTGGACTGGTACAAGAAGGAAACGGGTAAGGACTACAGCAGTGCAGAAGACCCCGGCGTGCAGTCTGTCACCACCATCTACAACTACTACAAAAAGTTTGGTTACAAGACGGAGGTGATGGGAGCCAGCTTCCGCAACATTGGGGAAATCATTGAGTTGGCAGGCTGCGACCTGCTGACTATTTCTCCGGCGCTCCTGGGAGAACTCAATTCCGCCCAGGGCGATCTATCCCGCCATCTTGACCCTGACAAAGCAGCAACCCTGGACATCCAGCCGATTCCCATCGATAAGGCCACCTTTGACCAGATGCACGCTCAGGATCGAATGGCCTCCGACAAGCTGGATGAGGGCATCAAAGGCTTTACCAAAGCCCTGGAAACCCTGGAGCAACTGCTGGCTGTTCGCCTCAGCCGGATTGAGAGTAACAATCACCTGACCCACGCCACCGAAGAGATTTTTCACGTCTACGATATGAACGGCGATGGATACATCACCCGTGATGAGTGGATGGGTACCGATGCGGTGTTTGATGCCCTTGACCGCGATCGTGATGGAAAAATTTCTCCTGAAGAAATGGGTGCAGGCTTAGGTGCCGTTCTGCAACTGGCAAAAGCCAGTTAAGCAGGTGGAATTGGCAACCGTAAAAATCCACTCTGCCTGCGCAGCGGGCAGAGTGGATTTTTACGGTTGCAGAGTTTACCCCCACTAAAAATTTGGTTGATATTCCCTGCTCGGATTGCTATTGTTTTAGCCAAAAGCATTCATAAACCTTCATAAAAATCCAGCTTTTCACCTGTCTTCTCCATTTCGGCAGACGTGATGGGCTGGATTTCAATTTACTTTGTGCGAAGGCATCAACAAGGGCAATATCCACCAGCGGAGAATTATGCTGCATCGACTCGCTTCTTCCCGACCGCACCATCGTTCTCTCCCAACCGTATTCCTGGGTCAGGCGATTCTCGCAGGTACACTCCTGCTGACCGGGTGCAATCCTATCCCTCCCAGTGAGGCCCAGGCGACCTCCGGCGAAAACCAGGAAAATCGACCTGTTGCGGTAGATGTGGCGATCGCCCGCAAAGGTTTTCTGCAAGAATCCCCCGAATACACCGGAACCACCCAACCCTACCGTGAAGTATCACTGCGATCGCAGGTCGAAGGCCAGCTTCTGGACATCTCCGTCAATGTGGGTGACCCCGTGCGTCGTGGCCAGCCCGTGGCCCGACTGGACGATCGCCTCCTGACTGCTGCCGTTGTCGAAGCCCAGGCTGAAGTTGCCGCCCGCCAATCTGAAGTGGCTCGCCTCCAGGCAGAAGTAGATGATGCCAGGGTTCAGGCAGAACGGGCACGCCTTGAACTGGAGCAAGCAAACGCCGATCGGATGCGCCTGGATCAGCTTTTCCGAGATGGAGCCATCTCCGCCCAGCAGGCCGAAACGGCCCGCACCCGCGCCGCCACCGCCGAGCGTGTTTTCCGCTCTGCCCAGAACCAGATCCGCACCCGTCAGCAGTCCGTCACTGCCGCCCAGCGCCGCGTCACCGCCCAGCAGGCCCTGGTAGACCAGGAGAAAAGTCGCCGCTCTTTCACCGTCCTCTCTGCCCCGGTTGATGGCACCGTCCTCCGCCGTGTCACCGAACCCGGTAACCTGGCCCAACCTGGCAGTGAGGTGCTGCGCCTGGGAGACTTCACCCAGGTCAAAGTCATTGTCCAGATATCAGAACTGGAACTGGGTACCCTGCGCGGCGGGCAGACCGCCGAAGTCCGACTCGACTCCCTCCCTGATCAGATCCTCATCGGTCGCCTCACCCAGATTTCTCCTGCTGCCGACCCCACTGCTCGCCTCATCCCCGTCGAAATCACCCTCCCCAACCCTGGAGAACGCATCGGCAGTGGTCTTCTGGCTAGAGTCCGCTTCACCCAGACGCAACAATCCCGCATCGTGATTTCTGACGCCGCCCTGGAAGTTGGTCAACCCTCAGAAAACCAGCCTACGCCAGACGGCTCAACTACCGTCTTCGTCGTACAGCGCCAGGGTGAGAAAGCAACCGTAGAGCAGCGTACTGTCCAGGTGGGCGATCGCGCCGATGGTCGAGTCGAAATCCTCTCTGGCCTCCAACCTGGCGATGCAATTATCCTCCGCAGCAACCGCCCCCTCAAACCCGGCACCCCCATCCGCCCCAGCATTTTGTCAGAAAAGCCGTAACCTTTGGGGCGTAAAGATTTCTAGACTGCGGCGATTGTTTTTGGGCGTGGAACATCATTGATGACTGCGGCGATCGTGTATGGGCGTAGCCTTCGGCCATGAAGTTTCGCCCATAGCCATTATTCATTCACTGAATGCTACGCCCCTACCCAAATCCCATCTGCGTTCATCTGCGTTCATCCTTCCCCATCTGTGTCATGCCCTCCCTCAGTACCCTCTCCATCCGCCGCCACATCGCCACCCTGATGCTGACCCTGGCCGTCATCGTCGTCGGTGTTTTCTTCCTGTTCAACCTCCAGGTCGATCTCCTCCCCTCCATTACCTACCCCCGCATTGGTGTCCGTCTGGCCGTCCCCGGTGTTGCCCCCGAAGTGGCAGTAGACGAAGTCACCAAACCCCTG
Source organism: uncultured bacterium (assembly GCA_964630955.1). Taxonomy (GTDB): domain Bacteria; phylum Cyanobacteriota; class Cyanobacteriia; order Elainellales; family Elainellaceae; genus CAZVXA01. The sequence continues at coordinate 5,793 of CAZVXA010000085.1, forward strand.
GAAGAAGCCCTCAGTGCTACCGAAGGCGTGATTCAGGTTTACTCCCAGACGCGAGAGGGACAGGTCAGCCTCGACCTGTTCTTTCAACCGGGGGGCAACATTGACCAGGCGCTGAACGACGCCACGGCTACCTTTAACCGGGCACGCAGCAATCTTCCCGATGCCGTCGAATCCCCCCGCCTGTTCAAAATCGACCCGTCCCAACTCCCGGTCTATGAACTGGCTCTGTCTTCCCCCAATCGTCAACCCGTCGATCTGCGCGTGTTTGCTGATGAAGAACTGGCCAGAGAACTGGGCGTCGTTCCTGGCGTGGCGGCAGTAGATATATCGGGGGGACTGGAAGAAGAGGTACGGGTCAAAGTGGATATGGATCGGCTCCAGGCGCTGGGCGTCGGGCTGAATTCAGTCCTGACGGAGCTGGAGGAAACCAACCAGGATGTGTCAGGCGGACGTATGGTGGGTGGCAGCAGGGAACAACTGACGCGGACAGTGGGCCGATTTCGGGATGCCCGTCAGATTGAGTCGCTCTCGTTTGCGGTGGGAGGCGATCGCCCCCCCCTTGATCCTGACGCCGCTACCCCGTTCCCCAACCGTCGAGTCTACCTGCGAGATTTTGCCACCGTGACGGACGGCACCAGGGAGCAGCGCATCTTTGTGTTGCTCAACGGCCAGCCTGCGGTGAAGGTGAGCGTGCAGAAGCAGCCCGACGCCAATACTGTCCAGGTGGTCGAAGCCGTCAAGCAGCGAATTGAGGAACTCCGGCAAAACGGCACCATTCCTCCCGAAGTGCGACTGCTGCCAACGCTGGATGAGTCGGTCTTTATTCAAAACGCAATCTCTAATGTCACCAGTTCGGGACTGGTGGGGGCACTGCTGGCGGCGATCGCCGTTCTCCTGTTCCTCGGTTCCCTGCGGCAAACCCTGATCATTGTCTTGTCCATCCCGCTGGCGACGCTGGCGGCGATTATCCTGATGCGGCTGTTTGGCCTATCGCTGAACGTGTTCAGTCTGGGAGGTCTGGCGCTGGGGGTGGGTATTGTGGTGGACAACTCCATCGTGATGCTGGAGAACATCGCGGAGGGGGCAGGCATGACGCCGGGGCAGGATACCCGCATCCGGCTGAGTTCACGGCAGATGATCCAGCAGTCGATTCAGAGTGGTCAGGAGGTGGAGTCGGCGCTGGTCGCCTCGACCACGACAAACCTGGTGGCGGTGCTGCCCTTTTTGATGATTGGCGGCTTCATTGCCCTGCTGTTTAATGAACTGATTCTGACCATCAGCTTTGCCGTTGCTGCTTCAATTTTGGTGGCGCTGACTGTGGTGCCGATGCTGGCCTCGCGGTTGCTGGCGGTGAAACACACCAGCGGTATGGGCCGTTTCTGGTTGCTGCGGGCATTTAATAATCGCTTTGCCATTGCTACTCGCAGCTATACCACCCTGCTGGAGCGAATTCTGCGACGAAAGGGATTGGCTGTCGCACTGGCTTTTTTACTCCTGGGGGGCAGCAGCCTGTGGATGTTGGGCCAGATCAACCAGGAGGTATTGCCTCGCATCAATACGGGGCAGGCTCGGCTGATTGCCCAGTTCCCACCGGGTACGCCGCTGGAAGATAACCGCAAAGTGATGGCGGCGGTGGATCAGATCCTGCTGAAGCAGCCCGAAACTGACTATGCTTTTACAACAGTTGGTGGCTTTCTCTTTGGCAACATTACGAACCAGAATCCTCTGCGCAGCACCAGCACCATCAGCCTGAAGTCCGGTAGCAATGTGCAGGAGTTTGTCGGTCGGGTGAACCGGGAGTTGGGACGGCTCAATCTGGTGGAGACTCGACTGCGTCTGACGCCCGGTGAGGTGCGGGGGCTGATTACCAGTAACTCTCCGATTCGAAATGCCGATATTGACCTGATCCTTCAGAGTGACAATGCCCGCGATCTGGCGCGGTCTGGACGGCAGGTGCTGGATGCGTTGGATGAGCAGGCGACATTGGCTCGCTACCGCCCGGATGGCGATCGCCGTCAACCCGAAGTCCAGATCCGCCTCGACCCCGAACGCGCTGCCAACCTGAGTCTGAACACCCGCAGCGTCGGCCAAACGATTGAAACTGCGATTCAGGGTAGCGTCCCCACCCAACTCCAGCGGGGTAACCGTCTGGTGGATGTGCGCGTCGAACTGGAGGACACCCGCATTCAAGCCCCTTCTCAACTCGCTCGATTGCCGCTATTTTCTGAAAATAATCAACTGGTGCGACTGAGTGACGTGGCCCGTCTGGAGACCGGAGAAGCCCCCGGCGAAGTGCAGCGGATTAACCAGCGACAGGTGTTTCTGATTGCCGGGAACCTGAACGAGGGAGCCAGTCTGGGTGCGGCCCTGGCGGAGGCTGATCGCATCATTAACTCATTGGAATTGCCAGAGGGCGTTACCCGTCTCCCCAGCGCGGCAGCCCAGAGTAATCAACAGATTCAGTCAGCTCTACCTGTTCTGGGTGGACTGGCCGCATTCCTGGTGTTCGTCGTCATGGCGGTACAGTACAACTCGCTGGTGGACCCGCTGGTAATTATGTTCACGCTACCCCTGGCGCTGGCGGGTGGCATCTGGGGGCTGTACCTGACACGCACGGCGATCGGGGCCACAGTGATCGTCGGTGTTGTGCTTCTGGTTGGAATTGTGGTAAACAACGCCATCATCATGGTGGAGCTGGCCAACCAGATTCGGGAGCGGGAGGGGTGCGATCGCCGTATCGCCATCCTGCAAGCGGCTCCCCAACGGTTACGTCCGATTTTGATGACCACGATTACGACCGTTCTGGGGATGTTTCCCCTGGCGCTGGGCCTGGGTCAGGGTGGCGAGTTTCTGCAACCGCTGGGTATCGTGGTGTTCTCAGGACTATCGCTGGCCACGGTGCTGACGCTGTTTCTGATTCCCTGTCTGTACCTGATGCTGCACGACTGGGTGGAGCGTCTCGTAGGCAAAGGCGACCTTGAACCTGCGGAGGCGATCCTGGAGCTGGGCGATCGCCCGATAGACACCACATCCAAACGAAGTTCCTGAATGACCGTCCCCGGAGGATTCCTGAAAAAGATGGGTACTCTACGTTCAGGTTGCATCCTGAGCGTCGTTTTCTGCCCTGAAAAACGGGTCAGCCTACCTATCTCTCCGTCGCCGAGGTCACCGTGCCATTCAAATTCCTCTCTCGTTTGCGTCGAGTGTTGCCGTTGGCGAGGCTACCCGTGCCGATTGAGGGGACGCTGGGGGTGGCGATCGCCAGCCTCATGGTGGCGGGAGGTGTGCAGATCATCCGGGATCAGAGCTGGATTCAAGGCCCAGAGCTCAAGGTCTACGACCATCTGGTGCGGTTTCGCCCCGTGGGTGAGCCAGACCCCCGTCTACTGATCGTGGGCATTACTGAAACCGACATTCGCGCTCAGCGGCGCTGGCCCCTGTCGGACCAGGCGATCGCCACGGCCCTGAACAACCTGGAACAGCATCAGCCCCGCGTGATCGGGTTGGATTTGTATCGAGAGGTGCCCCAGGAACCGGGCAATCAAGCACTGGCGAGACAGCTTCAATCCTCGCGGGTGGTTGTCATCACCAAACTGGGCAACAACGAGAGCGATCGTATTCCGCCTCCAGATTCCGTTGCACCGGAACGTATTGGTTTCAACGACCTGCCTATCGACATCGACGGGGTTGTGCGACGCGCGCTGCTGTTTGCCTCAAACGACACGGGCACCTACCCCTCCTTTGCGCTCCAGCTTGCCCTTCCTTACCTGGCTGCAGCGGGCCTCCAACCGCAGCCCAGCCCCAGTAACCCTGACGATATGATGCTGGGGCGAGGTGTGTTTTTGCCGCTCAAATCCAATTCTGGAGCCTATCTCAATCTGGACGACCGGGGGTACCAGATTCTGCTGAACTATCGCGCCGATCGCGATATTGCCCGTATGGTGACGCTTTCGGACGTGCTGAACAATCGCATTGATCCCAACTGGGTGCGCAACAAGATCGTTCTGATGGGTACCTACGCCCCCAGCATTAAAGATCTGTTCTATACCCCCTATAGCGCCGGGGAACAGACTCAGCACCAGATGCCGGGGGTGGCGATACACGCCCAGGTGGTGAGCCAGATTCTGGATGCGGCGACAGGCGATCGCCCCCTGTTCTCGTTCTGGACGGAGCGACAGGAGTGGTTCTGGATCTGGGGCTGGGCCGCAGTGGGTAGTGTGCTGGCCTGGCGCGTCCGCAATCCCCTGGGGCTGATGTTGGGTTCAGGATTGATGCTGGCCAGCATTGCAGGTAGCGGATTCTGGCTGTTGACCCAGGACACGTGGGTGCCCCTGGTGGCTCCGGCGATCGCTGCCACCATCGCTGTTGGGTCTGTCACTTCATTCCGGGCGCAGCAGTCCCATCGGCAGCAGCAGATGGTGATGAAACTGCTGGGGCAGAACGCTTCCCCCGAAATTGCCGAAGCCCTCTGGAGTTCGCGCGATCGCCTCCTGGAATCCGGTAAGCTTCCCGGCCAGCGGTTGGTGGCCACCATGCTGTTTACCGACATTCGGGGGTTCAGTACACTTTCGGAGCAAATGCCCCCGGAAACCCTGCTGGACTGGCTTAACGAATACCTGGAGGCGATGACCCACGAGATCCAGCAGTACCATGGAATTATCAACAAATTCACCGGGGATGGCCTGCTGGCGGTGTTTGGTGTGCCAATGCCGCGTCTGGAGGAGCGGGAGATCGATCAGGATGCCCACTGTGCGGTAGCCTGCGCGCTGGCAATGGGCGATCGCCTGCAACAGCTCAACCAACTCTGGATGCAGCGGGGTCTCACTTCCATTCAGATGCGGGTCGGCATCTTTACCGGTCCAGTGGTAGTGGGTAGCCTGGGTGGTAAGGATCGCCTGGAGTACGGAGTGATTGGGGATAGTGTCAACGTTGCATCGCGTCTGGAAAGCTGCGCTAAGGAGCGCCAGTCGGATATTTGTCGAATTTTGATCGCTAAAGAGACGCTGGTGCATCTTCAGGGGCAGTTTGAAGTGGAGTCCTGGGGGCCAATGGAACTGCGGGGGAAGCAGCAGGCAGTGGAGGTTTACCGGGTGTTGGGGTGGGCTGAGGATGCGCCGACGAAAATTCCGGCGATCAGTAGGTAGGCGCGATTCAGCTTGAAACCCCAAAAGCTGTTCCACCCGCGCAGCGGGCGGAACAGCTTTTGGGGTTGCGACTTTTTCCACTCCCACTTACGTTGCGTAGGGGATGTCAGGAATTTATCCTTCGCATTGCCTAAAGCCCTCTAGCGTGTTCTCACCCCAGAAGGTTTGTGTTTCGCTACTGTAGAGGTAGGAGGGGCGAGTCCTGCATCTCCTGAGGAAGAAGATGGTGTCTACATCACTGATTTCACGAGAAAGGCTGCGTCAAGAGTTGCGTCGCTGGATTCAGTCGGCGCGTGAGGAAGGCGTTCGGGAAGGTCGCCAGGAGGGGTGGCGGGAGGGGGTACAGTCCGGTGCTGTGGAAATTATCTTGCGCTGGGTGAAACATCAGTTAGGCGAGATTAGTCCGCCGATCCAGGCGCGGATTGAGCTGCTGTCGCTGGCCCAACTGAAGGAACTGGCGGACGTGTTGCCCACCTTCAAATCAGAACAAGAGTTGGATCGGTGGTGCGATCGCTATTTCTAAAGTCCAGTGCTTAGTGCCTGTCTGAAATCCAAAAACCCAAATTCTGGCAGGCGCGACGCTACAGCGTCGCGCCTGCCAGAATTTGGGTTTTTGGATAGGATCTTAGTTCGTATCCCTTGCGGGAGCACTGGGTGCATCGGGATTAGTTTCTCTGTAGGAGCGCAGACGGTAGCGCGGGTCTGGCACCAGGTTCGTGGCGGAGGGTGTCTGGAGGGTGCTCAGTTTGCCAGATCGCAGGGCATTTTCAGCAGGAGCCAGCATTCGAGCAGTCTGGGTCTGCTGCTGCAAATGTTCTGTGGTTGAGACAAGACCGCTCAGCCCCAGTACCAGATTACGCACGCCCTGCCGGAAGGCTGGATCGCCCGTGAGCTGATCCAGGTCGGCAGTGATTTTTTGGGCGTTCTGGAAGGTGGCGCGGGCAGAATCGAGGGTTTGCTGGAGCAGAACCAGATTTTCGGGGGTACCCAGGCCGTTAGAGAGATTGCGCAGGCTGGTGGAGGCAGCGGCGGCATTGGCCGAGAGGGTTTCCAGGTTGCGGACAAACTCACCGTTGTCAACGAGGGGAGATAGGCTGGCGCTGACTCGCCGCAAATCGGAACTGATAGAGCTGACGTTGTTGAGGGTTGTGCTCAGGGAGGCACGATTTTCGGCCAGCAGGCTGTTAATTTGGGCAGCGGTTAATCCAAACTGGGTTGCAGCATTGCCAACTGCCGTCGTGGTGGTATTGGCGGAGCGGGAAAGGGTCTTCAACTGTTCTCTTACAGAGCGGGTGAGCGTGGTGACTTCACCCGTCAAAGTTGCCACTCCCGCAGCGGCGTCTGCGCTGTTTTTGGTCAGGGTCTGGACATTGGCAAACAGTTCCGGGTTGGCAATCAGCTTGGCGAGATCAACTGTTGCCGAGATCAGCTGGTTAAAGTTTGCCCCCAGTTGCCCCTGAATGCGATCGCCATCGCAGATAATGCCGCTCCCTGGGCAGTCGGGCGATAGTGGACTGACGTTTGGTACCACTGAGGGGGGAACGACTGTTGTGGGTGAAGGGGAGGGAGCGGTGAGCGATACCACGGTGGCAGAATCCGGTGGCAAAATGTCTACTGCCGTTTCTCCAATCAAGCCAGCCTGGTTTGATTGAAAGACGAAGTTGCGGGGAATAACATACTTTTCTGAGTCAATTTCGATATCCACTTCGGCAGTGAGGGGGGTAGCCCGCACCTGCTGAATCGCACCCACCGTGACGCCACGAAACCGCACGGGTGCTCCGGCCTGCATCCCCCCTGCATCGTCGAACGTCACCGTAAAGTTGTAGCTGCGCTGGCCCAGATTCAATCCTCGAATCCACAGCACCAGGCCGCCAAACAGGCCGATTCCCAGGAGGAGCAGAAGTCCTACAGAGCCTTCTCGAATCGTCCGCGATCGCATGGTCTTCCCTCACTTCAGTCGTGATACCAGGATACTCGAAGGGATTGCGTCATCGCCTAACCCACCACCTGAATTGGCCCTTCAACGCTACCGCTGAAGAACTGACGCACGATCGGATCGCTGGTCGTGTCAATCTCACTGATCGTCCCCTGCCACTGCACCTTGCCTTTGTACAAAAACACAATCCGGTCGGCGGTACGGCGAATCGTACTGTCCTGGTGGGTCACCATGACGTAGGTGCTGCACCCGCCTTTGGTGCATTGCAGTTCCCGAATCAAATCTTCGATCACGGTGGAGGCGATCGGGTCAAGGCCAGCGGTGGGTTCATCGTAGAGCAGCAAATCGGGACTATCGGATGGGTTCTCCGGGTTGTGCATAATGGCGCGGGCAAAGCTGACCCGTTTGCGCATACCGCCGGAAAGCTCTGCAGGATAGCGATTGCCAATTCCGGGTAAGCCCACCATTTGCAGCTTTTCCTCCACCAGAGTGTGGATTTCTGCCGTAGACAGCCGAGAATGTTGGTACAGGCTAAATCCGACGTTCTCATTCACCGTCAGCGAGTCAAACAGTGCTGCTTGCTGAAACACCATGCCCACAGTGATTGGATCATTGGCGTCTTCCGCCAGACCTACCCGCTGCTGCCCCTGGAGATATACCGTTCCTGCATCGGGGGCCAGCAGTCCGGCAATAATGCGAAGGATGGTGGATTTTCCTGTACCGGAGGGGCCGATGATAGCCAGGGCCTCGCCCCGGTAGATGGTCAGGTCAATCTTGTCCAGTACCACATTCTTCCCAAAGGCTTTGCTAATGCCCTTCAATTCCACCAGAGGCTCAGCCATAGAGATGCTTCCAAAACACCATCAAAGAACGTTCAGGCTTCCGCCTCCGGGGGGAATAATTAGGCAGGAAGGGGCGGCTACGCTACTCCTTCCTGCGCTCGACGAAAAGCCAACGTTTATAAACTATCTTGACTGATTCAGGGGCGGGTGTGGGGTAACCATGAACTTTCCAGATGAAGATTGAGTCAAAGACTTTCAGACGGATGCAACCCCTCAAGGGAGATCTTTAGAATAAACTCATCTTTTGTGCCCCTCCATATAACCAAGAATGTCAAACGGATTATTCAAACAGGCGCTTCAGGCGATCAAGCAAGAATCCTACGCTCGCACGCCCCCCCGGATTGGGCAGTGGTTCAAATGGCTATCGCCCGGATTGTCTGTGAAACGGTGGTTGATCATTAGTGCCGGGGGGTTTGTGCTGTGTGGTCTGGGGCTGGCGATCTGGGCCAGACAGACACCAATTTTTCGCATTGGCCAATTGATAGCTGACCTGCTAGAGACCATCACTCGCCTGGTGCCAAACTATGTCAGCGGCCCACTGGTCATCCTGCTGGGGCTGCTGCTGGTGCTATGGGGGCAGAACCGAAGCCTGAACACCATCACCGAGGTGCTGATGCCGGAGGGCGATGAAGAGTTGATCGATCGCCTGATGACTCACCGTCGCCTCAACCGGGGGCCACGGATTGTGGCTATCGGAGGCGGTACCGGGCTGTCAGCTCTGCTGCGGGGCATGAAGATCTACAGTGCAAATATTACTGCCATTGTGACGGTGGCAGATGATGGAGGTTCCTCTGGACGGCTGCGGCGTGAAATTGGGGTGCTCCCCCCAGGAGACATCCGCAACTGTCTGGCGGCGCTGGCCGATGAAGAAAAACTGTTGACAGAACTGTTTCAGTATCGCTTTAAAGCAGGGGATGGCCTGACGGGGCACAGTTTTGGCAATCTCTTTCTGACAGCAATGAGTGAGGTGACGGGGAATCTGGAGCAGGCGATCGCCACCTGTTCTAAAGTGCTGGCGGTGCAGGGGCAGGTATTGCCCGCCACGCTGGAGGATATGCGCTTGTGGGCAGAACTGTCAGATGGGCGGTACATCGAAGGCGAATCAAATATCACTGAAGCGAAGGGAGCGATTCACCGAATTGGCTGTACTCCGGCATATCCCCCCGCCCTACCACGGGCACTGCGGGCGATCGAAGAAGCCGACATGATTATCATTGGCCCCGGAAGCCTCTACACCAGCATCGTGCCGAACCTGCTGGTGCCCGAAATCGCCAAAGCTATCTCACTCAGAAAGGTTCCCCGCATCTACGTCTGCAACATCATGACCCAGCCGGGAGAGACTCAGGGGTATACCGTTTCTGACCACATCCGGGCGATCGACCGCGTGACGGGTGGCCTGCGCCTGTTTGATGCGGTCCTGATCCAGAAGAAAAGCCCTTCCGCCCAGTCCCTCATCCATTACGCCCAGGAAGGCTCCCATCCCGTTTACTTCGACCGTGAGGCCGTCCGCCATCTGGAGCGCCGCGCCGTAATCGCCAACATTATGCACGAGGACGCCGAAACAGGATTGGTCCGCCACGACAGTGATCGTCTGGCCCGCACGCTGCTGCGCTGGTATACGCGAATGCAGGGTCTGTAGGGGGTAACGACCGTTGACCTCTACAGCCTTGTTCAACGAACGACCTGGGCACCGTGGCTACGGGGATCTTCCTGCGCGGGCTTGCTAGCGGCGGGTGAAGGTTCTACCTTGGATGTCTGTCCGGTCGCCCGGATGTAGGGCAATGTTTCCCCTTGCGCCAGGGCCTCCAGGTTTGCAGCCATCACCGTGCGGGGCTGTTCGCCTACGGTGCTGGCCAGATCCGTGCCGTTGGGGTCGGAGTAGACGAAGTGGGGAATGCCGTCCACCCGATACTTCAGCATCTCTGGGAGCCACTTGGTGTTGTCTACGTTCAGCATGACGAAGTTGACGCGATCGCCAAACTCCTGGCGCAGTTCCCCCATATCCTTTGCCATTGCCTGACAGCTTGTACACCAGTTGGCGTAGAACTCCACCAGGGTGGGTTTACCGTTGGTTTGGGCCACCTCCAGGGGGGTCGAAGTTGCAGCCAGGGCGGACAGGGAGGACTCCCCGGTTTCCGTGCGCAGGCCAAAGAACACGGCAATGCTAAGGGCGATCGCCACCAGAACGATGGAGAGGTTGCGGATCTGGTTGGCCAGTGTAGACTCAGGTTTTTCGGTTTGATCAGCCGGGGAGGCGGGGGGAGTAGAATTTGCTGTCATGACGCCTGTCGGATTTCGTAAAATTGAAGGAATTTGGTACCTGGTCGCTGAGCGCCGCAAGTCGCCAATAAGATAGGGATTTAGCCCTGATCCATAGTTTAACGAAGCATTACGAACTTGTTTGAGCGAGGGCAGTATCCCCTTCAAACAAGCTTCATGTTTGCTGCAACTCAATTGGGAAAACACCCGTGAAAAAGCGAGTAACGCTGACTTTTCCGAAACGTTCGGTGCAGATGCCTGTCACCTATCGGCTGGCGAAGGATTTTAACGTGGCGGCCAACATTATTCGGGCGCAGGTTGCGCCCAATCAAATTGGCACCCTGGTGGTGGAGTTATCGGGCGACATTGATCAGCTCGACGCTGCACTGGACTGGCTGCGATCGCAGGACATTGGCATCTCTACCGCCAGTCGTGAGATTTTTATTGACGAAGCGGTGTGTGTTCACTGTGGTCTCTGTACCGGGGTTTGCCCGACAGAAGCGTTAAATCTTGATCCCCAAACTTTCCGGCTCAACTTTACGCGATCGCGCTGCATTGTTTGTGAGCAGTGCATCCCTACCTGCCCTGTCCAGGCAATTTCAACCAACCTCTGACTACAGTCGTGAAACACACCAATCCTGTCTTCTCGACCATCCTTTTGCTGGTAACCTACATCATGTTGAGCTGGTTTCTTTACCAGACAACGGCTCCCTGGCTAGTTTGGGTTCTGGCGTTAGTATTTGCCATTGTTCAGGCGTCCTTGTTGACGACGCTGTCGGAGGGGCTGAGACGGTTCATCAGCAATTGGCTCAAGTCAGATATTGGCTACTTCTCGATCATTGCTCTCGGAGCCTTCTCGATCACCATCATCCTGGTGTGGTTCCACGTCTTTGAGTATTTTTTGATGGTGGTCGGAGCAGAACTACTGGCAAGGCTCGATCTGCAAAACGCGGGACTTAACCGATGGCAATCTTTAGGAGTTCTGACAATCACATCCATTGTGGGACTGTCAGCAGGGCTGATCGTCAGCTACCTGGTGGGGCGGCAGGTGCTGCCGGGATAAAAGTAAAAGCGGCCTCTAGAGGCCGCTTTTAAGTGCATGAGGAGTAAACTATTCCAGCATAGGGTGGATTTTTAGCAGGCAGGAGCAGGTTACGTTTTTTGATACGCCCTCAGGACACCGCAGAAATCGGCACAGGGGTAGAGGCGATCGCCTCCTAGAAGATCACACTAGGGATTAAGTGTTTAATTGTCCTTGCCCTGCCCAACCGAGCGGGGCAATTTTTGTTTCCAACCCGCAACAGCAGTGGCGTAGTGAGCCACTGCTGTTGCGGGTTGGCAGGTTTGACTAGTGAGAACTACTGGCCCCGCACAGTCAGCGTAAACCGTCCCTGACCCGAACGGTCATACGCATTAGCGATCACCTTGTAGGTTCCTGTTGCTGGCAGAGTAACCGTCAGCATCGAGTTGGTGTTATCGGGAGCAGCGTCGTCGTTGTCTCCCAGCATGCGATTGCTGGGATCAATCAGCATTAGATAAGTATCGAAGTCACCACTTTCCAGGGTAATCGTGACAGTCTGTCCGGCGGTGCCGGAGAAGGTGTATTCCCGGTAGCGACTACCGTCGGAGCGCAGCACAGGAGAACTGGCATCCAGAACGCCCTGTTCCTGTAGAATGACTTGCGCCCGGTCCTGCGGTGTGGTTCCTCCGGCAGCGACTCGATTGGGGCGGGTATTGGTGGGTGGAGTCTGGGCAGTACCGCTGCTCGTATCGAGTCGCAACGTATAGCGGCCCGTTTCTCCCGGCTGATAGGCATTGGCCAGGACGGTGTAGGTGCCGTCTGCGGGCAGCGTTGCGGTCATTCGGGCATTCTTGCCGCCGCCGTTGTCGTCATCCTGCGCCAGGTCACGCCCATCGGGAGCCAGCAAAATCAGGTAGGAGTCAATCTGGTCGCTGGTCATCTCGATCACGACCCGCTGTCCCCTTCTGCCCTGAAAGGTGTAGGCGTTGTAGAAGCTATTGTCGGAGGGGAGCACACCACTACTGTTGTCCAGGGTACCCTGGACTGGGGTGTTGAGTGCCAGGGGTTGGGCAGGTCGTCCACCCCCCAGAACGGGAGACTGCGAGGCTACGCGGGGTGCCCGTCCTTCGCGCACGGCCACCAGGAAGTTCTGAATCCGGTCAGTAGCGATCGCAAACCCGATCCCGATATTGCCGCCGCCACCGGAACCGCGAGGCGAGAAGATGGCACTGTTGATCCCGATCAATTCGGCTCGGCTATTCAGCAGGGGACCACCGGAGTTGCCGGGGTTAATCGCTGCGTTGGTCTGGATCACGCCACGGTTGCGGTCAATACGGCTGACGATCCCGTCGGTGAAAGTATTCTGGAAGCGGCCAAAAGGGTTACCAATCGCAAAGGCTCGCTGACCAACTTCGATAGAGCTGGGTGAAGCGATCGCCACAGTGGGCAGTCCACTCTGTCCCCGCAAGCGCACGGCTGCCAGGTCTAACCCGGCCTCTCCAAAGGCGATCACATCTCCTTCAGCCTTGGTTCCATCAGCCAGGGTGACGGTGACTCGCTGTGCCCCACTCACCACATGAGCATTGGTCAAAATTAAACCATCGGGGCTAATGATCACGCCACTACCAGCCCCTGTTCGGGTGTCGATCGATACCACTGCTGGACTGGCCTGACGATAGACTCGGACATTCGTACTTTCTTCGGTATCCTGAGCCAATGCCTGTAGAGGACGGCCCTGGTGGGCGAGACTGAGCAGGTCAAAGGGTGCGATCGCGCTAATCAAACTAAGACTGGCAGCGGTTCCGGCAATCAAAGCACTTGATGTAAGCGTGGGGAGGAGTCTGGTCTTCATGCGGTTTGTATGGAGAGGCGGAGGATGGAAGTCTGGACGAGAAACTTACCAATATTGTGTCTTTTATTTTGGCAGCAGGTTCCCCGAAACGTCACCCTCACGGAAGGTTAGTTGGATGACAGTCTCCCCTTGTCGCGTGAGGGGAGACTGTCATCCAACTCATACTGATGGACGGTTCTCCGAAGGCTGAATGGTGGATGTAGCGCTAAAATTTAAGAAAGTTAAAGCTATTACGGGTTAAAACCTGGAGTCACCCCGATGGTGTTATTTGGATTTGGTAAGAAACTGTCCCTGCCGACGCCCGAAGAAGCTCTGCCAGGACGGTCGCAGGAAATGCCCGTGCCCGATCGCCACTTTATTAATGGCAATCCTCTGAAGTCTCCCTTCCCCGCCGGAATGGAAGTTGCCATGTTTGGTCTGGGTTGTTTCTGGGGTGCAGAGCGCAAGTTCTGGCAGCAGCAAGGTGTGTACACGACTGCGGTGGGGTATGCTGCCGGGAGCACGCCCAACCCCACCTATCAGGAAGTTTGTTCCGGTATGACCGGGCACAACGAGGTGGTGTATGTGGTGTATGACCCCAGCGTTGTTCACTATGAAACGCTGCTGAAGTTGTTCTGGGAAAGCCATAACCCTACTCAGGGGATGCGTCAGGGGAACGATGTGGGCACTCAGTATCGTTCCGGAATCTACACCTATTCCGATGAGCAACGCAGGTTGGCAGAAGCCTCTCGCGATGCTTACCAGCAAGCCCTGACCAAAGCAGGCTACGGCAAGATCACCACTGAAATTCTGGATGCGCCGCCCTTCTACTACGCGGAGGACTACCACCAGCAGTATCTGGGCAAGAACCCCAATGGCTATTGCGGTCTGGGTGGGACGAAGGTAGCCTGCCCGATTGGGTTGCCCGCCTAGTTTTTCGACAAAAAGAGGCTCCCACGTTGCGGGAGCCTCTTTCTTTAGAGGAGTGATTCCGCCCGCACTGCGGGCGGAATCGTTTTTATTGCTAGCTAACGGAGAAAGCTGTCAGGAGGACGGAGAAAACCAGCAGTACTGCGATCGCGCCTTGCTGCATATATTGACGCTGTTGCTCTGGAGAGGGGAACTCGGCAAAGTACATTGCTGGCTCAACAGCATAGTTATTCAGTACACCCTGGTCATCGGTTGTGTAACGCATACTGCTCTCCTTGGGTACGCCTTTCAGGTGGCAATGTAACCTTATGTAAATCAATGTAACAAATTTTTGCGACTTTGTAACAATTTTTGCGATTTATGATACCAAAGATCGCTTTTCCCTCCTATAGGAAATTCTGAACGAATGGGTGCATCTCACTTTTGCAAATTTCCAGGTCCAGTTTTGCGAGTGGTGCGGGCAAGTCTCTGTTTAGCATTTTTGGATTCCCGCCTGGGCTTAGCCCAGGCGGGAATCCAAAAACCTACTTTTTAGCGCCACTGGCAAAATTGGGATACCCCCTGAACGAACGTATCCTACCGATGCTGACTTAACGTGAATTCGGATAGGCTCTAAGCACGGCTCAAATCGCACAGGGTGCCTACCGCAACGCGGTAGGCACCCTGCTGCGCTGCTGTCGAACTGACGTTGACTTACGGTTAGTTGGCGATCGCTGGTACGGTTCTGCCCACTTTGGGGGATCAGGGTTGGGGGTTAAAGTGTTAATACAAGGTTAAACAAACGCTCTGAGTGAGGTTCTAGCGTGAACGACTCGACTAATCAACTCTCTGAATTGTTTGAGGGCGGCAGCGGTAAGACCAATCTGCTCTGGCAATACGTCCAATCCCTGAGTCCCGAAACGATCGCCCAATTGTCGAAGCCCAGTTCTACTGAAGTGTTTCAGGTGGTCGAGCGCAATATCATTGGCCTGTTGGGTGGTCTGCCCTCTGAGCATTTTGATGTCACCATTACCACCAGTCGCGAACAACTGGGGCGACTGCTGGCCTCGGCCATGATGAGCGGCTACTTCCTGCGCAATGCTGAGCAACGGTTGGCGTTTGAGCAGTCTCTGTCTGGCGATCACGAATAGTCGGATAAGGCGTGAGTGCTGGGGCAGGTTTGGTAAGATTGTTTCTCGTTTGTAGCCAGGATTTTGGCAAAACCTGCCCTTACAAAATGTTTTGTGGTGATGAATCGGATTTCTGATGGCTCGGTGGATCTGAACGATCGACCGAGTTTTCCTATTGAGGAACTGCGGCGATCGCTCCTGGAGTGGTATGCCCGGTCTGGACGGGATTTGCCCTGGCGCAGAACCCGCGATCCCTATGCTATCTGGGTCTCGGAGATCATGCTGCAACAAACCCAGGTGAAGACGGTCATCCCCTACTACGAGCGCTGGCTGGCGGAGTTTCCGACTGTTTCTGCGCTGGCGGCAGTTCCTCAGGAGAAAGTGCTGAAGGTGTGGCAGGGGTTGGGCTATTATGCTCGCGCCCGGAATCTCCACAAAGCGGCGCAGGAGATTGTGCAGTGCTACGGGGGAATATTTCCCGAAGACCCAGAAGCGGTACTCAAACTGCCGGGAATTGGTGAGACCACGGCGGGGGGAATTTTGAGTGCGGCATTTGACCAATCTCAGGCGATCTTAGATGGTAATGTAAAGCGGGTGCTGGCACGGTTAGTCGGGCTGGAAGTGGCTCCCAGGAGGGCGATCGCGCTTCTCTGGCGCAATTCTAGAACCTTGCTGGACCCACAGCAGCCGCGCAATTTCAACCAGGCGTTGATGGATCTGGGGGCGACAGTCTGCCTGCCGCGCCACCCTACCTGCCCCGTCTGTCCCTGGACTGCCCACTGTCGTGCTTATCAGATGAATATGCAAAACGAAATTCCCGTTTCTGAAAGTCGTGCCCCCATTCCCCATAAGCAAATTGGGGTGGCCGTCATCTGGAATGAGCAGGGCCAGATTTTGATCGATCGTCGGCGTCAGGAGGGCCTGCTGGGGGGTCTGTGGGAGTTTCCCGGTGGCAAGATTGAGCCGGAGGAGACGGTGCAGGAGTGCATTGTGCGGGAGATTCAGGAGGAACTGGGGATTGAGGTGGCGGTGGGCGATCGCCTGATTACCATCGATCACACCTACACCCATTTCCGCGTCACATTAAACGTTTTCCATTGCAGTCATGTCAGCGGTGCGCCGCAGCCGATTGAGTGTGATGAGGTGCGCTGGGTGACGCTGGAGGAGATTGAGCAGTATCCCTTTCCGAAGGCGAACGTTCAGATTATTGAGGCGTTGCACCAGACTGGACGACCAGTGTAGGGATAAGAAATAGCACGGTGCTTACCCTCTTTTCCTCGTCTCCAGGCGGAGCCTGGAGACGGGTTTCAGGAGGCTCTGCCTCCTGCTCAAAGGAGGCAGAGCCTCCGGTGGGCATTACTGCCAGAGGCCAGTAACGAGGAAGCGCTTTGCGCTGTTGGAAGTGGTGGGGGGGGTTTGACCGCACCAAATGCTTAATATTTATTACAACACGATGATTGTGTTAGGACCGGGAAAATTTTAAAAAAAATTGAATGACA
>CAZVXA010000085.1:22373-26181 GCA_964630955.1 uncultured bacterium
TGGGTTTGTTATTTCCCCACTTTCCAATTTTCTGTTTTTGGTTTTTGGTTTTTTTTTTGTGGGGGTGTGTTTCCCCCCCCACCACTTCCTTAATATTTCTGCCAACCGGATGATTGTGTCAGCACGGTGAAATTTACACAATAGAGGCATTCCCTTGAATCGACCCGAATGCCTCGAATTGCCTTCATTGCTGGCACCTATCAACCCCAACGCTGCGGCGTCGCCCACTACACCGCACACCTGCGGCAGGGACTGCACGAACGGGGCTTCGAAACTGTGGTGTTGACGACTCGTGCTGCTGCTGAATCTGTAGAGGAATCGAGCGTGATTGGTGTTGTCGATCGCTGGCATCTTTCAGAATTGCCCCGACTCGTTCGGGCAATTCACACTTCGGGCGTAGATCTGCTGCACATTCAACACGCTGCAGGAACTTATCAATTCGATCGCTCTCTATTCCTGTTCCCCTTTTTATTGAGGATGAGCAGATGGCGCAGACCCATTGTTACCACCATTCACGAGTACGGTTGGTGGGAGTGGCAACCGAAGCTGATTCCTGCTGGATTGCTTGAGCGTCTGAAGGTTTGGGGACAGAATTGCGGTTGGTGGGATCGGGAAGATGGATTTCTGCTGACGATGAGCGATCGCATCATCACCACCAACAGCGAGGCCAGTCGTGTTGTGCATGAGCGATTGCCACATCTAACTTCCCTGCTGTATCAAATTCCCATCGGTGCCAATGTCCAGACGGCGGTTTCTCATTCAGGAGAAAACCGTCAAGGATTAAGAACTCGATGCGGCTGGGAAGAAGATACTCAAGTATTTGCTTTTTTCGGTTTTCTGCATCCTGTAAAGGGAATTGAGACTTTATTTGAAGCATTTCAGAAGGTTATTCAGTCTCATTCTGAGGCACGTCTCCTGCTGGTAGGCGGCGTTGAGAGTTTGGCGCTACCAGAGACTGAAGCTGAGAAATATTGGAATCGTTTGCAGCAGTTGATCCAGGACAATAACCTGGGTACATTTGTCCACATGACGGGCTACCTGCCCCCGGATGAAGTTTCTCAGTGTCTGGCAGGAGCGGATATTGGAGTATTGCCGTTCAATCATGGGGTGACCCTCAAGAGTGGTTCTCTGCTGGCGCTGTTTGCCCATCGGCTTCCGGTGATCGCCACTCGTGCCACACCACCCGATCCAGAACTGGAACAACTACAGGGGTTAACACTGGTTCCTCCGAAGAATGCGGTGGTTTTGGCGGAGCAAATGGTGTCTCTGCTGGACAATCCAGTGCTTCAGAACGAATTGGGCACGGCAGGTTATCGGTTTGGGCAGCAGTTTTCCTGGGCGAGGATTGGCGATCGCCACCAGGAACTCTACACGTCACTGCTAGCACAAAGGAGTTGTGAGGAGCGATCGTTGGTTCACAGAAAAGTACCTTTATTTCCGCTGGTTGAGCGGAGTCGAAAGCTGGTTGAGCGGAGTCGAAACCGTTGCCTTCGACTCCGCTCAGGTAACTGTTGGTTGTCAATCTATGACTTCGTTACTTAGGGATCTGCTGTTTAATAAAATCCCAGTTTTATTGGGATTTTATTTCATGGCAAGCCCCTTAAAAGAAATTTAGCTCTGGCTTCTGAACAGGCGATCGCCCCTGGCCAGCGTAAACTGCGAGTTGTGGTTTATACAGATGCAGTTGGTTTGGGTGGTGCAGAAATTAGCCTGCGGCATCTGGTTGAGCGGGTTTCTACTCGGGTGGATTTGACGGTTGTCGGTGTGTCACCGGAGATTGTGGGGGCCATTAGCGCTGCGGGCAATTTCGAGGGGAACACCAGTCATCCGCAGAGAGTTGCACAAGTTGTTTTGCCAGCGAAAGGTGTGCTTGCCTGGGGCAAACACTGGCAAACTTTTTGGCGGCTCCGTCCTGACGTTATTCACTTCAACCTCTGCACCCCCTGGGCCTGCGCAATTGCCCAGTCTGCCGCCCTCACGCTTCCTGACGTGAGAATCGTCCGCGTTGACCAGCTTCCCCTGCGCACAACGGATGCACTGACGCTGTGGCAGACTCGTGTTCTGGCGCTGCGAGTGGATGCCCATGTTGCGGTGGGAGAGGCCAGTGCTCGTCAGATAGAGGATTTCTACGCGCTGGGTCGGCACTCGGTGGTTTCCATTCCCAATGGTGTGCCTGACTTTGCACCCGATCCGGTTGTTGTGCCGATGAATTCTGATGTGGAGATGGTGGTTGGCAGTGTGGGGCGGCTCAGCGCGATGAAGGCGCACGATGTGCTGTTGCGGGCGATCGCCAAAGTCGAAGATGTGAATCTGGTTTTAGTGGGTGACGGAGAGGAGCGGGGGGCGTTGGAGCGACTGGCGGAGGAGTTGGGGGTGAGCGATCGCCTTTACATCCTGGGCTGGGTCGAGCAACCGCAGGCGTATCTACCCAACTTTGACGTGGTTGCGTTGCCCTCCCGTTCTGAAGGTTTTCCGCTGGCGATGGTGGAGGCGATGCTGGCGGCGCGTCCGGTAGTGGCGACTCGGGTGGGCAGTATGCCGGAGGCGGTGATCCACGAGGAGACGGGGCTTTTGATTGAGAAGAATGATGTGCCGGGGTTGGTGAGCGCGCTGCTGCGGTTGCGGGATGATCCGCTGCTGCGATCGCACCTGGGGAAACAGGCACGGGAGATGGCGCTGGCGCAGTTTACGGCGGATGCGATGGCGGCGAGTTATGAGCGTTTGTGGAATGACTTGGTGACGGTTCCGGCGAAACCAAGGTTGAAGGTGGGGCCTTTGCGGGATTAGAAGATTTTGTGAAATGTTGATCTAGACTGACTTTTGGGCGATTGCCCCTTCTCTCTACCGACGGATGTTGTTCTGAATGCGATCGCGTTCTAATGAGCATAGGACAGGTGCAGAGTGAAATACTGAAACGAGTTTCACAAGCTGCACCAGTCCCAGGAAGTCCATTTCGCATCGGCTCAGAGGGATTATGGGTTGGCTAGAGCGGCTGTTTGGCATGGAGCATTCTCAGCAGGGGCGATCGTCTGCACAACAGGCGACGTCAACCGTCGAGGCAACTGCAACTCAGAGTCAGGGAGATATTCCGCCGGAGCGGGTGGGGCTAAATGGCGAGTATGACCAGAGCGGCTTGGCAAAGCGAGTGGCGCTGGCCTACGACGGGGATGACCAGCTCAAGGGCATTGAAACACTTTACGTTGCGCAGTCGGGTGGCATTGTCGTTCTCAAAGGTCAAGTTCCCAATCAGGACATTCTGCATCGGATGGTGTCAGTGGCAAAAGGTGTCCATGGCACCTCCAATGTAGATACGCATGAAGTAACGGTTGGATCATAAAGCTTCAACTTTTTTGTGAATCAGGTTGAGAAACCAGATAAAAGCCCGTGTGCCGCTTGTGCAGTGGCACTGTGACGGGCTTTTTTGTTCGCAAACGATCATTGGCAGACGCTAGCGATGTTAAGCATTGACCCGGTGAGAACGGCGAGGGCTGCAGGTTTAAGATATGTCAGCGATACGAAGCCAGGTATCCGACGGAAGCAGACGGAGGAGGGTTTTGAGTATGTCGATCCCAGGGGTCAGGGGATTGATGATCCTGAGGAATTAAAACGATTCAAATCACTGGTGATTCCACCTGCGTGGACAGAAGTCTGGATCTGTTCTCAGCCGAATGGACACCTTCAGGCGACGGGCAGAGATGCGAAGGGACGCAAGCAGTACCGCTATCATCCTGACTGGCGAAAGGTTCGGGATGAGACTGACATCCTCCCCACGGCTATAAGCCGGGGGGTTCCTGAACTGCCGTTGCCC
>CAZVXA010000086.1:0-25723 GCA_964630955.1 uncultured bacterium
GCAATTAAAATCGGGTTTCAAACTCCAGGACAGCTCCCGTTGCTCCGGAGGTATCCACATAACCGCGCAGCAGGAACTGATTGTTGAGGCGGTAGCGCAGGTTGAACTGGGTTGGGCTGGGGGTTGTAAGAATTTGCAGTACGGAAACCGAGAACTGGCCCGTGATATCGATCCCCAGTTCAGAGGCCAGACCCAGTGTGGTACTACCCCGGCGGGATGTAGAGGTGGTGGGAAACAGACGAAAATCCGTCAGACCTAATGTGTTGCGGATGATATTTTGCAGGCTCGTGAGGAGGGCAGAGCCAGCCAGGTTGGCGATCGCCAGTGTACTGTCCCCCCGTCCCAGCGTATCCACGAAGCCGCCCCCCAACAGTGCAATGATCTCCTCGCGGGAGCGGGAGGGATTGCTGGTCAACTCCAGGTTGTCAAACAGTTGGCTGGCGGAGCCAGTTACTGTCGCCTGGATGCGTACCGTGTCGATTGCCCCAAAGTTAGTCGCCAGCGTCTCCTGGATCTCGGAGGGTGGAAAGATATCAGTGGTACTGCGGACGGGTGTTCGGGTTACCTCTGGCACCGAGGTACTCAGGCGCACGTTGAGAATTGGATCCAGTCCCCGATTAGGCAGGAATTCTGCCGTGTTCTCGTAGCCCCGCGCCAGGTTGAACTGGGTGGTGAACAGGTTTACCTGCCCCGCCCGCAGTTGAATTACGCCCCTGGGTCGCAAATTACCCAGAGGCCCATTGATCAGCAGGTTTCCAGTGGCGACAAAGTTGAGCACTGGATCCAGCACAATCTGGGTTCCCCGCCCCAGGGTGATTTGCAGATTATTAAGCTGTGGCGGAGTTGTAATTCCCCCCGGTTGTGGAGGCTGGGCTGTGGGCAGGCTGGTCTGAGCGCCGCTGGGTAGTTCGACTCGACCATTACTCAACAGAATATTGCCGCCAATCCTGGGGGCCAGAGCAGTTCCCAGGATTTGCAGTTGGCCATTGACCCCGCCCCGATAGAGTCCCTTGAAGTTCAGCGCCAATCCATTCAGGGCAATGTTGAGCGGATTAACTGGAGGGCTACCGCCTGGATTTCGAGGCAGATCCGCCACATTAAAAATGGGCAGTGCGCCCTGGGCCACCACTTGACCCTGGCGGAACTGACCCTGCACCCTTTCTACCTGAATCAGCGTGCGGTTGAACTGGACGTTCCCAGTAACATTGGTCAGGGGTTCCGGCAGGGCGGGGGCCGAAAAAGTGGCATTGTCGAGACGGGCGGCTCCTGTGATCAGGGGTTCCCGCAGGGTGCCACTGACCTGGAGGTCTACGTTGCCCCTGCCGCCCCTGAAGGCTACCTGATTGGTGAAGATGTTGAGAATTGCCAGCCCCTCATCCTGGACATTGACCTCCAGGCTAATGGCGTCACTGTCGGGTTGGGTTTCTCCTAGCACCAGCGGAATGCTGCCCGTCAGTCGTAGCGGCTGGGGACCGTCAACCAGGAGACGGCTGATGACGCGCAGGCGGGCATTTTCGTAGAGAAAGCTGGTGTTGAAATCCTGAATCGGCGTGCGGTTAATCGCGCCATTACTGAGGGTAATTTGTCCCCGTGCCAGAGGATTCTGAAGATTGCCCTCCAGGGAAGCGTTGGCGTTCAGGTTGCCCGCAATCTCGATCGGCAGGCGGAACAACTCCCGCACCAGCTCGGCAGGCACGTTTTGCGCCTGGAGTTGACCGGACTGCTGTGATCCCCCTACCGTGCCACTGTAGTTAAGGAACGAGTTTCCCGATTGGAGGCGAATCGGAAGCAGCCGCAGTTGACCATTGGAAAAGTCCCCTTTGGCGATCGCCTGCTCAGCCCGGTAGTTGCCCCAGCGCCAGTTCTGCCCCTTGATGTCGAAGTTGAAGGTGATGCCCGTCCGCGCCGAACCAGAAAAATTCAATGTTCCCGTGAACTCTCCAATGGCCGTTGACAGATCGGGTAAATAGTTGGCCTCGGCCCGTTCGTTCTGCTGAATCTGCAACAGCGTGCTGATCTCCGTAAATCGCCGCAGTTGATTGAGCAGCGTATCATCGGGATTGCCCACCGGGACGACCGCCAGATCCGCAGCTCGGCCATAGGCCGGAGTCCCGATCCCCCGACGGAAATCCGATAGCTCGAAGATCTGAAGGGCGGAGAGGATATCTTGAATCCTGCCGTTGGCTGCCACCACCTGCCCCTGGAAGCGGGGATTGTTCCCCAGCGTCACCGACCCATTCAGACGGTAGTGACTGCCCACAGCCAGCTCTGGATTGCAGGGATTGCTAATGCTGGTGATGCCCCGCAGGGAGCCACGATCGAGCTGGATCAGTTGACTGTTGAACAACGTGGCCTGACCATTGGTGTAGCGGAACTGTCCGGTAAAGCAGTCCCCCACGATATAGCCAATGCCCGGTCGTTCAATGGTGAGGTTACCGACGCTGGCAAAGTTGGCCAGGTTGACGTCCAGATTCCCGGTGGCCAGACCCGTGATCGGCCCCAGTCCCACATTCGCCGCCGGGGTGAGATTGAGGGTATCGAGGGGAAATCGGGTCAGGCTGGCAATGAGGCGATCGCCCACCGTCCGTCCTTCTGCCACTGCTTCTCCAGCGCGCACATTAAACGTCGTGGGCCGGAAACGGCGATCGAGGGTAACGGCAATCCGGTCAGTTGTCCCTCGCAGATCAACGGTGGTTTCTCGTCCTCCTGCAAAATTTACTGGACCAGACAGCAGTGGCTCAAACCGCAGACGATTGACCGCCAGATTGGTCAACCGCAGGTTGCCTGCCACCGATGGAGCCGACGGCGTCCCCGTTAACCGTCCATTAAAATCTCCCCGTCCCGTTGGTTGCACTTGATTGGGCAGGGTGACGGGCAGGGTGGCCAGGTTGTAATCGCGCAGATTCACAGCCAGGTCAAGACCCGCGATCGCAGGTGCCCCCTGGCCCTCCACCCGCGCCAGTACCGCTCCACTGGCGGAAAAGCCGGGAGCTGTGGCCCGGTCGATTTGCAGGCGATCGCCCAACCAGCGCACGTCAGCCGTCAGGGGACCGTTGAGGACTGCAACGCCCTGGGACAGAGTGACGTTGCCCTCAGCTCTCAGATTGCGCAGGCTGAAATTATTTAAGTTGGCAGCCATCTGAGCATCGCCGCTGAACACTCCCCGCAGTTGCGGCGAAAGCTGCCGTAGTTGAACCCCTGCGCTGCGCATCGTGGCCTGAAGCTGACCAGCAACGATATTGCCTTGTGCGATGACGGTGCCGCCTGCCACCTGGGCTTCTGCCTGCTGGATCTGGATTCGATTTCCGGCGATCGCCAGCGTCCCCCGCACCGGATATAGCGCTCCTGGTGCCCGGAACACCACCCGTGTCTGCACTGCATCGGGACGGCCTGTCAACTGGACATTGGCCTGCACCCGGCCCAACCGAAAGTTCTGGGTGTTGGCCCCGTAGCGACGAGCGATCGGATCTCCAGGCAGATCCTGGGCATTCAACGTGAAAGCGACATCAGGGATATCGCCCAGTGTCACCTGCCCACCGCCTGTCACGACGCCACCTTCGAGCGGGGTGACCACCACCTCCCGCAGCGTTAGCACCTGATTTTGGAAGGCAAATCCGGCGCGAATCGTATCAAAGTCGATGCGATCAACGCGAGTGATGCCCTGGTTGGTGACGGTGCCCGACACCAGTGGGCGATCCAGCGGCCCCGTCAGGGCGACATCGGCATCAAACCGTCCTGTAATGGGAAGGGGCAAAATTTGCGCCTGAACCGTATTGCGAATGGCATCAATGCCGACTCCCCGAAACTGTGCCCTCAGGTCGTAGCCGCTGTCGAGATGGAGACTGCCGCTGATCCGGGCGGGAATCTGCCCATAGCGAGTGGTGCCCTGTTCCAGCGTGATCAGGCGATCGCGAAAGCGGAGTTGCCCACTGGTCTGGGCGATCGGTTGGGGAAGATTGGCGACATGAGCGGTAACGTTCTGGAAGCGGGCGGTGCCGTTAATTGCAGACAGCTTATTTTGCAGGAACAGCACCTCTGCATTGGCAAACAGGGCACCCCCTTGAGCAGTCATAGGAATTGGAACCAGGGTTGAGACCTCGGCGGCAGGAAGCTGGTCAGCCCGCACGGAAAATTTTGTGTTGCCTGCTTCTCGCTGTGATTCTCCGGTCACCTGAGCGGTGCCTGTGCCCAGTGCCGCCGCCAGATCAAATCGGATATCCTGAGCTCGGTTGCTCAGATCGACCCCCCCGTTAAACTGACGAATGGTGACCTGGGGGCGGGTAACAGCAGCGGCAGCAGCCCCCGTTCCTGTTGTCTGCTGGGCACGAGGGTTGGGTTCCAGCACCAGTGTTCCGTCCCGCACTGCGATCCGATCCAACTCGGTCTTAATTGGGCCTTCCTCCTCCTGGGTGTCAATCCGGGTTTGAATCCACTCGCCATCCGGGGTTTGATCCAGGAATACCTGCGGACGAATCAGCGTGACGGTCAGTCCCATGCGCCGCTCGGTCAGGATGGTGAGGGGATTGAACTGCACCTCGACGCGTTCCACGGTGACACGATCGCGATCCGTTGGCGTTGGTAGCAGCACCGATGCTCCAAACACCAGGCTCGTTGGGGTGACCTGCTCCACGCGTCCCAGGTTCACCGGGCGATTGAGGAGCTGCGACAGGTTGCTTGCTACCAGGGGAGACAGCTCGGTGTACACGAACCGCCACAGCCATAGCCCCCCGATCGCGCCTCCAGCGATGACAATTGCCCCCAGTCCTAATCCTGCCCGTGCGAATACGGCGCGTGCGCGCCGTCGGCTACCGGGGCGTTTGGGTTCAGGCTGCTGTTCTGGCCCTGGAGATGGGGTCATGGTTGCTGGCGTTACTTCTGAGAGTGGACATGGCACTTGCTCCTCCAAGACTGTAGCCTAGTGCCCTGTGGATTTGCCCAGCGGAATTAAGAAATCTGAACGGTCTCCGGCAGTCCTTCCACGGGCCTCTTATAGTCGGGGAATATTCTAAGTAAGTGGGCGTGGAAAAGTCGAAACCCCAAAAGCAATTCCGCCCGCTTAGCGGGCGGAATTGCTTTTGGGGTTTCAAGCTTAATCGCGCCTACCTACTTATGTAATTTAAAATGCTGACTCCTGATTATGGCGAATTCTCTATCAGATGCCCCCTCACAGACTGGGGGAGAGGGTGGAGGACTGTCCCCATCCCCTCAACGGTTGCCTCCCGCTCGCCGCTCCTTTAATCCCCGCATCTGGATTCCTCTGGTGCTGCTTCTGGTGGGGGGCGGCGTTGCGCTCTGGTATTTTCTAACCCGCCCCAGTTCTCACCAACTCAAGTTCAGCGGTCGTCTGGAGGGGTATGAGAGCGACATCGGCGCAAAGGTCGGTGGTCGGGTGCAGGAGGTGACCGTGCGCGAGGGAGCCAGCGTCAAACAGGGGGAAGTGCTGGCGCGGCTGGATGACGACGAACTCCAGGCGCAACTGCAGGGGGCACAGGCCCAGCTCAAAGCTGCTCAGCAGCAGGAGGAAACCGCCCGTCTGCAAATTAACGTGTTGCAAAGTCAGATCGCCGAGGCTCGACTCCGACTCCAGCAGTCGCAGGGGCAGACCCAGGGACAGGTGTTCCAGTCGGAAGCTCAGTTCGCCGCTGCCCAGGCCCAGTTGAATCAGGCCCAGGCGGGCGTCGTGCAGGCCCAGGCCAATCTGGCTCAGGCGCGATTGGATCGCGATCGCTATGTATCCCTGGCACGGGATGGAGCCGTTTCCCAGCAGCGGGCTGACCAGGCAGAAACTGCCTTTCGCACCGCTGTCGCCACACTCCGAAGTCAACAGGCTGCTGCCGCTGCTGCCCAGCGCCAGGTGAATGCAGCCCAGGGAGCGCTGACCCAGGCCCGCACCACGGGGTTGAATCCTGAGATTAACACTGCCCAAATTGCTCGACTCAACACCCAGCTCCAGCAGTCCCAGGCATCCCTGCGGGCGGCTCAGGCGGATGTCAACCGCGCTCGCGCTTCGGTTCAGCAGATTCAAGCCTTGCTGGGCAATCTAACGGTGGTCAGTCCCACCGATGGGGTGGTTACAACCCGCAATGTAGAACCGGGCGTGGTGGTGGCCCCCGGACGGACGCTGCTGTCGGTGCTGGACCAGGACACGGTGTATATGCGCGGATTTATTCCCGCCGGGGACATTGGTCGAGTCCGGGTGGGCCAGCCCGCGCGGGTGTTTCTGGACTCGGATCCCGATCGCCCCCTATCTGCAAAAGTCGCCTCGATTGACGCCCAGGCATCCTTCACCCCTGAGAATATTTACTTCCGGGAAGACCGCGTTCAGCAGGTGTTTGGCGTGCGGCTCACCATTGATAATCCGGGTGGCTATGCCAAACCAGGAATGCCCGTCGATGGCGAAATTGTATTTGACAGTCATACCCAGTAAGGCGTTGCTGCTGACCTCCTGTGGGGTGGGCATCTTGCCCGCCCTAACCTGTAACTCCCATGTCATCCCAACTGTGCGACTCGTGCGGCTCGTTACTGTTTTCCAGCCAGTAATGCCAACTGGAGGCTCTGCCTCCTGCTAGTTGGAGGCAGAGCCTCCAGTTGGCATTTCCAGGCGGAGCTTGGAAACGAGGTAGAGGCGTCAAGGTTAAATGTCATCGCTATTGGTAACCTCCAATGCCAGGAAGCCCAGAGGTATTAACTCCTTCCACACGCCTGAATGACCCTGTGGTGTGTCTGCGCGGATTGACCAAACGCTACGGCACCACCGAGGCCGTGCGCGGTATCGACCTGGAGGTGCGGCGCGGTGAGATTTTTGGTCTGATTGGCCCCGATGGAGCGGGGAAAACGACGGTGTTCCAGATTCTCTCCGGCGTGATGCAGGCATCGGGTGGGGAAGCCTGGGTGCTGGGTCGTCAGCCCCGTGATGCCCGGTTAGGAATTGGTTACCTGACACAGCAGTTCTCGCTCTATATGGATATGAGCGTGGATGAAAATATTCGCTACACTGCCGGATTGCGCCAGGTGCCGCCCGATCGCCTGGAAGAACGCCGCCAGCGCTACCTGCGCATGATGAATCTAAACCCGTTTGGCGATCGCCTCGCGGGTCGGCTCTCCGGTGGGATGCGGCAAAAGTTAGCCCTGTGCTGTGCCGTGATTGCTCAACCCGATGTGTTGTTGCTGGACGAACCCACCACAGGTGTTGACCCCGTTTCTCGGCGTGAGTTCTGGGATATTCTGGCGGCGCTGGTGGCGGAGGGGGTGACCGTTGTGCTGGCAACTCCCTACCTGGATGAGGCGGAGCGCTGCAACCGGGTGGCGCTGATGTATGAGGGCAACATTCATGAGGTGGGAACGCCGCTGGAGCTGAAGCGCAGCCTGGGGCTGCATCGGCTGGAGGTGCGACTGACCCAGAGCACAGTTTCGGGAGAAACGCCACAGCTCGGCCAGGTGGAGCAGGTGTTATTGGCAGACCCCCAACTGGCGGATGTGCAGCGATTTGGCGATCGCCTGGATGTGCTGGTGGCCGATGTTCAGGCAGGGGAAACAGAGATTCGACAGACGCTCCAGAGGGAAGGGGTTTCAGGGGCGATCGCAGCAGGGGAACCAGTCCTGGAGAATGTTTTTGTAGCGCGATTGCGCCAGCGGGGGGCTGCCCCACCCTATTTGCCCTTTCCGCGTAGTCGGGGTGGCTTGCGAGAGGATACCAGACCTGCGATTTATGCCTGCAACCTGAATCGAGTCTTTGGCCAGTTTCATGCGGTCAAAGACCTGAACCTGGAGATCCGACACGGTGAGATTTTTGGTCTCTTGGGAGCCAACGGAGCCGGAAAGACCACCACCATCAAAATGCTGTGCGGTCTGCTGGAACCCAGCTCCGGGGAGATTACGTTGGGCGGGGAAACAGGTGACCTGCGCCGTCCAGACCTGCGGCGGCGCGTTGGCTACATGAGCCAGCGATTTACGCTCTACGACGACCTGACCATTTTGCAAAACCTGGAATTCTACAGCGGAGTCTATGGTGTACCGCGTAACCTGCGTCGAGAGAAAATCGACTGGGTTCTGGAAACCTGTGGTCTGATGGGGCAGGAAAACCTGCTGACGGGTCGCCTGCCGGGGGGCTGGAAGCAGCGGGTGGCCTTTGGGGCGGCGGTGATGCATGAACCGGATATTCTGTTTCTGGATGAACCCACCTCCGGAGTAGACCCCCTGGCCCGTCGGCAGTTCTGGCGCTTCATCAACGACTTTGCCCGCAACGGCACCGCCATCCTGGTGACCACCCACTACCTGGAGGAAGCAGAGCAGTGTAACCGCATGGCCTTTATGACGATGGGGGAGAAGGTGGCGGAAGGGTCGCCCAGTGAGATCAAGGCAGCACAGCCGGGACAGCTAATTGAAATTGAGGTGGACCAGACCCAGGCGGCTTCCGATTTGCTAAAGACATGGCTTGACGCCTGGCGCGTTTCTATCTTCGCCACCACGCTGCACGTCGTCGTGGACGAGCCAGAAACCGATATTCCCCAAATCCGTCGTCTGCTAGAGGAGGGGGGCTTTCCAGTTCACTCTCTGCGTGTCATTCCCTTCTCGCTGGAAGACGCTTTCATCGGTATCATTCAGCGGTCGGGGGATAGCCCTCCCTGAGTTCCTTCTATCTTTGAACAGCTATGAAACGCATCTGGGCACAAGCTTTCAAAGAACTGTCGCAGTTCCGGCGCGATCGCCTCACTGTCGCCCTGGCCTTTCTGCTGCCGCTGTTGACGCTGCTGATCTTTGGTTACGCCATCCGACTGGAGGCCAAGAATATTACCCTGGTGGTCCAGGACTATGACAATACGCCGACTAGTCGCTCCTATATAGAGCGAATTTTTGCGACTAATCAGTTTGAGGCGGTGCCCTGGACGGGGAGCAGTCCGGTGGAAGGGGCGATCGACCCTGGTCGGGCCAAGGCAGCAGTGATCATTCCCCCCGGTTTCCAGCGGCAGATTAATTCAGGGACTCCCAGTGAGGTACAGGTGCTGGTAGACGGCACCGATGTCAACAACGCCCGCGTCATCCGCAACAGCATCAAGGCCACCACACGATTTTTCCTGCGGGATAGCGGCCTCCAGCCCGATCAACCGCGCATCAACCTGCGCACTCGTATCTGGTTCAACCCTGGACGCAGGGAGGCATTGTATATTGTGCCGGGAACCTGTGCTGTGATTCTATGGATTTACCCATCGCTGCTGATGGCGATCGCCCTGGTGCGCGAGAAGGAGCAGGGAACCATTGTCCAGGTCTATGCCTCTGACCTGAGCGCGACAGAACTTCTGGTGGGTAAAGGGATTGCCTATCTGCTGATCGGGCTGGCAGAGGCGGTCGTGATTATTGGGATGAGCATTTTCTTGTTTGGCCTGAGATTTGCGGGTGATCCGACCCCTTTTCTGATTGGAACGCCTCTATTTATTGGGGTGGCGATCGCCTTTGGTCTGCTGGTTGGTACCCGCGCCAGCAACCAGAATGCTGCTGTACAGATCGTCGCTACCGTCGGTTTTCTCACGGCCTTTCTGCTGTCTGGGTTTATCTATCCCCTGAGCAATATCCCCTTTCCTCTATCGCTGATCTCCAACGTCATTCCCACGCGCTACTACCTGCCGATCATCCGCGACAGCTTTGTGCGTGGCTCCGGCTGGTCTGGCACCTGGTTCAATCTGCTGATGCTGGTGATTCTGGGGTCGCTGCTGTTTAACGTGGCCCGCCGCAATCTCCAGCAGATGCAACTGCCAGACTAAGAATGCTAAAGCGTGGGATTCATTGTGATGATCCCCACGCTTCAGCATTTCTCATGACAGGGCTAGCGCCCCTTTTTTTCCTGTTCTCGACGGCGGCGATCGCGCCATTCAATGCTGGTGAGGTATGCAACCCCCCCGGTAACCGCAATCAACAGCGCAAACGAGACAACCGCCAGAATCGTGAGTGTTAAGTTCTCAAATTCCATAGCTTCTGTCGTGGCTGATTAAAATCCGTTGCGGCCCCAAACCACCAGCGAAATCGAGAAGGTGAACATCACCAGCAGCCCAACCCAACCCAGCGTCAAAATATCCATATCGCAATCTTCATCAAAAAGCGTTTCACCCTAGATCATACGCTAAGGGGGACCAGTGAGACACGTTGCCCAAAGTACGACGTAAAGGTAGGCGCGATTCAGCTTGAAATCCAAAACGCTGTTCCGCCCTGAGCGAAGTCAAAGGGCGGAACAGCGTTTTGGGTTTCGACTTTGTTCCACGCCCACTTGCTTATCTCAGAATAACTGAACGCAATGTGCACCTTTGGCCTGAAAACCAGGGATTCCTGTGGGGTGGGCATCTTGCCCGCCCGGAAATGCGCAGGCAAGATGCCCACCCCACAGGAGGCATGGCAACGGAAAGAATAACTTCAGCAATGCAGCTTGACTACGGCAACGTCGGCTCTGGGGCACACAGCACCGGGAAGCGACGATCGGCAGCAACGGTGATAAATACAGGCACCGGGACGGAAAGTGAAAGGGGAGGGAGCGACTCTTTGACTGATTTTACGGACTCCTGGGCGGCGGCAACCATGGCACCGGGTTGTACCGTCAGGGCGACCTGCAACCGCTCCCAGTTGCTGGTAAAACAGGGGCTTGCCATCGAACAGGCCGCCCAACTCGCCTGCACAGGCGCACTCAACAGGCCACAGTGGCCGCCCCGACGACCTTCGGACTGGTAGTGCTGGCAGTGGCGGCAAACAGAGATCCCAGGAGTGAAGCTAGACATGGAGCAGTCTGAAGCGAGATGGACAGAGGTGATCCCCTTTAATTCCATTCTGCGCTCTCGTTTTATCTGGATTCGCGACTCACAGACCCATCAAACGTTTTCTGGACGAAGGCTCCAGCGATCCCAAACAAATTCTAAGGATTTAGATTGATTTTATCTTTTTACTCGAACAAACTTTGGTCAACCAAATGCTCTTCAGGTGTTACTTGGGATGCAGGTGAAACAGGCTGAATCGATGACAAAGACCCTGGGGATCATTAGGATGTGGGAAAATCCTCCTCAAGGAATAGAGTATTCTC
The DNA here is from genome assembly GCA_964630955.1 of uncultured bacterium. Classification (GTDB taxonomy): domain Bacteria; phylum Cyanobacteriota; class Cyanobacteriia; order Elainellales; family Elainellaceae; genus CAZVXA01. Next base: position 11,060 of record CAZVXA010000086.1, read on the forward strand.
TAACGATAGACTTGAATTCCATCTATTCAATAGTCCGGACAGTTTTTGTGGAAGTGCCTCAAACCCGCATCCCACCGTCAGGGTTTGCCCTCACCCTAAATCCATCTCCCAAGTCGGTAGGCGAGATTCAGCTTGAAACCCCAAAAGCTGTGCTGACCGCGCAGCGGTCAGCACAGCTTTTGGGGTTTCGACTATTTCGACGCCCACTTACTTGTAGAAAGTTGCACGATTAAGCGCCTGCCAGAATTTGGGTTTTCGGATAGGCGCTTAGTAGCTTTACGGTGACCATGCTTTTGCTGCACAGAGGGAACAAACCGACCAGCGTTCCAGTTCTCCGGGCGGGGCAGGGCAGTGACAGTGGGGGCAGAGTGGGAACTGCTGCGATCGCATCTGCATCTGTCTGGCCCAACCGCGAAAAGCGGCCTCTGGTGTCTGGGGAGTGCAGGCAGCATGAGCGGCATCCTCTGCTTTAATTCTGCTGGGATGCTGGTTCCAGATGCGGTCGTACTCCAGTTCCGGAGGCTGGTCGCCTTCGTAATTCCAGTAGGCAGTTGAGAAGCGAATGTCGGTCAGGATATTGGGAAACCGCTCGTTGAGCTTGGCCAGAATGCGCGATCGCTCATACATCAGATTCTGTGCCCAGGCGGGGCTGGCGGTTGCCACCTGTAGCACCTGTCTTTGGATGGCATGGGGACGAGTATGGTGGGCCACTGCCGTGCCAACCATAATGGGCCAGTACAGCCTCACCTGTTGGAGCTGACGCCGCGTCTGCCAACCGTCCTGTTGCTCCAGTGTGTTAAGTACCTGACGGATTGCGTCGAAGGACATTTCTCGAATTGCCCGGTTTTATTGCTTTGGCACGGAATAATGTTGATAGCCTCTGCTCCCTTCTGGTCTGCAACTCCAAACGTTAAGACCCGTCTCAGTAGGTAGGCGCGATTCAGCTTTTGGGTTTCAACTTTTTCCACGCCCACTTACTTACACTCTGGGAGTTGAGTTCTATACTAGCGTTAAGCTGGGATAATTAAAGCCTTTCCCTGGCTGATAAGGTACGACTTTTGGGGGGCAGAGGCTTCGACGGATCGCCCCTTGGCTTGATCCCGTTCTGACACCGAAGTCCTTGCCGAACTCCAAAGTCCGAACGGGGAATCTCTTGCGTGGGGGCTTGGCTCCAACCCCCCAGTTTGCAAAATTTAAGGTTCGCAATACTCAATTTGACTGTTCTAAGTAAGTGGACGTGGAAAAAGTTGAAACCCAAAAAGCTGTTCCACCCTGAGCGAAGTCGAAGGGCAGCACAGCTTTTTAGGTTTCAAGCTGAATCGCGCCTACCTACTTTCGACTGTTATATATAGACTGGTGATGGAGGGGCAAACCCCTCAGTTCTGCCGTCCTCTATGCCTCTGCCCCCGTTTTCCTCATTTTTCCCGGTAGGAGTACCGCGATGCGCCGACGATCGACAGGAGAGCCAACTGCCCTGCCTTTACAACCGCTGCACCCCAGCCTCCAGGGAGTGTTGCAAAGTCTGGATGTGCAGTTGGACGAGGAGCTGGCTCGTTACCGCAAGGCGCGATCACGTAAGACGGCACGCAAACCTGGGCTTCCTGCTGTGGCAAATGTGTCACGTCCGGTGCCGCCCCCGCCCCCGCCGCATCGGGGACTCGCCCTGGCCGCAGCAGCCAACCCAACTCCTGTCCCTCCCTTGCCTGCGATGCCGGATGTGTGGGAGGAATCGGCTCTGGAGGCTGGAGTCCCGACGACTACTGCATCGATATCGAATGCGATCGCCGACGAAGCGTTTCAGGAATCGTCCGATCAACTGCTGCATGGGCTGTCAACCCCAGAGATGGAAAACCGTGAACCCTCTGAGCTGGGAATGCTGTCCAGTCTGCTTACGCCTCTAGGAATTGGGTCGCTGCTGTTGTTGCTGCTGTCCAGTGTTACCTTTGGCTATCTGCTGATGAATCCCACCAGCCTGTGGTTCCTGGGGGAGAACAGCGCCTCCAGATCTGGCAATTCTGGTGTCCCTTCGGCAGGAACGCCCCCCGGTAGCAGCACGAATCTGCCCACTTCTCCCAATCTGGCCAATCAAGAATTTGTTGATCTCAACCTCGACAACCTGAGCAATTTGCCTGCCAGACCTTCGCCAACAGTTCCTGCTCCTGCTGCGATGCCGACCAGCCCAGTAGTGGTGGGTGCGGTTCCCCTGGGCGTGCCCGCTTCACCTGTTCCGGCGGAGCCAGCGGTGACAGTGCCCCGACAGCCAGAGTCGGAGGGGGGGCGCGAGACCCCAGATGCACCCCGTGCAACTACCTCTGAATCCAGGGAAAGCCGCCCAACCCGGCAGGTTCGCCGCCCTCGTCGTTCTGAAACCACTGCCGCGCCAGAACCGAGGCGTTCCAGCCGTCCCAGTCAGGCTGTGACAACGCCAGCATCGTCGGCTCCTGTGCGATCGCCCGCTGCGTCTCCTGCTCCTGTGTCTCCTGCTCCTGCGTCTCCCACTCCGGCTCCGGCAGCTTCGACGCCTTCGGCATCTCCTGCCCCCGCAGTGGCAACGGCTCCTGCCCCGGCTTCTCCTCGTCCCGGTCGGTATTATGTAGTTACGGAATATAGTGGCGATCGCAGCCTGAACCGAGCCAGACGGGCGGTGAATGATGCTTATGTACGCAACTTCAACAGTGGCGCAAAGGTGCAAATGGGTGTGTTTAGCGAGGCAGAACGGGCTGAGGAGCTGACTCAGGACTTACAGCGGCGAGGCATTCCAGCACAGGTGCTGCGCGAGGGCAACTGATTCCATGTCACAAATTGGGCTGCGATCGCGCCTCTTCTTCTCCCACATCATCGTCATGCTGGTGGGCATTATTACCCTGACGGTGATTGGCAAGGTGTCTTCGCCCCGTTTTTTTGTGGTGTACTTGCAGACCATCGAAGCTCGTGGGCTGAGTGTCCGGCAGGTGCGGACGGAACTGGTGCGCGGGTTTGAGTTTGCCTGGACGCGGGGAGCGGTCTGGTCGATGGTGGTTGGAGCTTCGGCGGCAGGGGGACTCAGTTATCTGGTGGCCAGACGCATTGTTCGACCGCTGATTCAAATGGAGGAGATCACCAAAAAATTTGCCTCCGGTCAGCTCGATGCAAGGGTACCCAGTAACGAAATTCCTGAATTGGATCAGCTGGCTACCAGCTTTAACCGGATGGCCGATGGATTGGAGGGGGTTGAGCAGCGTCGTCGAGAACTGGTCAGCGATCTCACCCACGAACTCCGCACGCCGCTCACGGTCGTTGAAGGCTACCTGGAGGGCATCACCGATGGCACGATTGCCCCGACGGCGGATATCTATAGTTTGTTGACCCGCGAAACCAGTCGTATGCGGCGGCTGGTCAATGATTTGCAGGAACTCTCCAAAATGGAGGCAGGCTACCTGCCCATTCATGCCCAGGCGGTGGATCTGAAACCGTTGGTGACCGGGTTGGTGCAAAAATTTTCTGACCAGTTGCTGTCTCGAGAGAACCTGACGATTGAGCTGGAGTATGCCCCAGACATCCCCCTGGTGAGGGCAGATCCTGGACGGGTGGAGCAGGTGCTGGTGAATTTGATCAGCAATGCGCTACGGTATACCGCCCAGGGCAGCATTATTGTCAAAATCTGGCAGCAGAGAGACATGGTGTGGTTGGCGGTCATTGACACGGGGCAGGGTATTGCGGCTGAAGATCTGCCCCATGTGTTTGAACGATTCTGGCGGGCTGACCGATCGCGCGATCGCCACTCTGGCGGCACAGGTATTGGGCTGGCCATCTCGCAGCGACTGGTGGAACTTCAGGGGGGCACGATCGAGGTTGAGAGTGAACTGGATAAGGGGAGCACCTTTCGATTTTCCTTGCCACTTGCTGCTGCTCATCCCAAATAAGTGCCTATCCGAATAACGAAAACCCAAATTCTGGAGGGCGCACCGCTACAGCGGCGCGCCCTCCAGAATTTGGGTTTTCGGATAGGCACTTAATGGCCTGTCAATTAATTGAAATAGCTTAGTCACAGGATCGTCAAATCAGGTCTGTAGATTAAGAACAAATTTGACTTCTTTCCCCTATGCTCCTACCCCTGGCAATGTTCGTTGTGGGGCTTTCCCTTATCTTCGGCTGGATCACGCTTGGCTACCTCTTCCCCGGCAGCAAATCCTCCGAGTGAGTATCGGCTGATCGGTGTCCTTCTTTATAATGATTCGTACTGTTTGCCGAGGTTGGAAAACCCATGACGAATCATTCAACACTTCAGACTGCGCTCAACGAAGGACGTGCCCTTAAGGTAATTAGCGGTTTGACCAATTTTCAGGCCGACCGGGTGTCTGCGGTTGTGCGGGCAGCCGACCGGGGCGGCGCGACGTTTGTCGATATCGCGGCTGATCCGGCTCTAGTGCAACTGGCGAAGCAACTGACCCGCCTTCCGGTCTGCGTGTCTGCTGTTGAAGCAGAATTGTTCCTTCCCTGTGTCGCCGCAGGCGCTGATCTGATTGAGATTGGTAATTTCGACGCTTTCTACGCTCAAGGACGGCGCTTCGAGGCCCCAGAGGTGTTGGCGCTGACTTGCCAGACCCGAGATCTACTGCCTCACGTTACCCTGTCGGTGACCGTACCCCACATCCTGACGCTGGATGCTCAGGTACAACTGGCGGAGGAATTGGTCAAAGCCGGAGCTGACATTATCCAGACTGAAGGCGGTACCAGCAGTGTGCCTACCCACCCCGGTACCCTGGGCCTGATTGAAAAGGCAGCGCCGACTCTGGCAGCAGCCTACGAGATCTCCAGGGTGGTTTCCGTTCCGGTATTGTGCGCGTCGGGGCTGTCGAGTGTGACTGCACCTCTGGCGATCGCCGCAGGTGCCGCAGGTGTTGGGGTTGGCTCTGCAATTAACCAACTCAACAGCGAAGTAGCGATGGTCGCCGCTGTGCGCAGTTTGGTAGAAGCCCTGAGTGTGAGCCGTCAAGCCAGCCCGCTCTCCTAAGGCGTTGTAAGTAAACAGCTTCATCCCTGTTCGGAGTTCGGCGAGGCTCACTCGAGCCGCTGATCTCACGTCGAAGCCTCAATCCCCCCTGAGCGAGGGAAACCTCCACCCAGCCCTCCCCTTACCAAGGGGAGGGCTGGTGTGTTCTGTGAGCCATGCCGAACGGTGGGGTCAGTTCAAGCCATGAGGTTATGTCTTTACAAGCCCTAAGCAGGTCTCCTGAGCGTTCAACTCATTTAGCCCGGAAGCATCGGTAGTCGAACTGCCGCTGTGTTGCTCCGGGGTTTTACTATAGGGACAGGAAGAGAGAGCCGTGTTGTTCTCTATATTTAACGATGAATTTTTTTAATCCCTGGTTCGGCGCACAAGATTTCAGGACTGAAATTTCAGAAAAAATCTCTCTTTTGGAGGATTGATTAGAAATCTCTATCGTTCGCTTGCCCCAATGTGACCCTTGTCTATTCTCTGGATCGATTCATGCCCAAAGTTGTGCTCGTTAACCCACAGATCCCACCAAACACCGGAAATATCGCCCGTACCTGCGCTGCCACTGGAACTGAATTGCACCTCATAGGGCCGTTGGGATTTGAAATCAGCGATCGTTATCTGAAGCGCGCCGGACTGGACTACTGGGAGTACGTCCGACTGCACTACCACCCATCTCTGGAGGAGTTCCGCGCCTATCATCAGCTTCAGAATGGAAGATGGCTTGGATTCAGCACTACCGGAGAATATAACTATACAAAGTTTGAGTTTAAGGATACCGACTGGCTATTATTCGGCTGCGAAACAGCAGGACTACCGCCGGAAGTGCTGGCTGAATGTGATGCCAAGCTAAAGATTCCCATGTCCCAGGTGGCAGTCCGCAGTCTTAATTTGTCTGTCAGTGCGGCTCTGGGCCTTTTTGAAGCACGACGTCAATTGGGGTATCTGGATTAGGGGTATCGACATCCAGAGTGGACTCCAGAACACGCTCCAGGTGGAAGGATACTGCACATCCAGTCGCTTGACTGATATCTTGCACCAGAACCCAAAACCCCGATTCTACCGCCGCGTCGCGGCGGTAGAATCGGGGTTTTGGGTTTTCTTTGGGCAGGCTGCAAGATGTCAGCTGATTTACTTGATGCCAATATTTTCAATCAAAAATTGAAATACATTACAGCCTTTTCCGGGCTAATCAGGTATTGATTTCGAGGTGCAGGGTCTTCGACGTGAGATCAGCGACTCGAATGAGTGTTTGCCCCCTCGGCTTGAGCTTGGGCCGAAAGCTTAGCTCATGCGGCTCGCGTGAGCCTTCGACGGCTCGACGGCTCGACTGAGCGCTCGCCGAAGTCCTCGCCGAATTCCGAGGTCCGAACGGCACTGCTCCCACACCCCCTATCTCTCACCAGCGTGAATCACGCTGTATCAGCCCAAACGGTTGACAGGTAATGGATGCACTGGAAGTCCATATGCTTCCGTATTGCAAGCTACACAGTTAGCCCCACGGGATTTCCATCTACAAAAAGGAAGTGGTTTAGTATTCAGGACTACGAAAGTCATCTCCTTCTATAAGAGATTCCAATCACGGAGATGATGATTTTCGTCAGGTATAGAGGCAAGTTAGGTTAGCGTTTACTAGGATTTTGTTTTGTGCGCTACATCTGAAAACAGATTTCAGTTCCCCTGTAGAATTGGGTCTCCAAACAGATGTAAGGGGGCCTTTGTTCGAAATCCAACTGTCAAAATTAAGGGTTAGGGAGTGCCTGTTTTAACCCTGTTTAGAACATACGTCTAGAGCCGGAAAACCAATCTCAACAAGGCTTTTGCCCCCTGCCGGAGAATTTGCGAGACTGTGCTCTTTCTGTAAACCTGTGCAATTTATCGCCGGGATCAAATGAGAGACATTACGGAGAACGGATCTATCGGAACTGGTGTAAACTGTGCGTTTGAATCTGAATATGCCCGGTTTTATAGGCGATTTGAGGCTCAAATGAGTTCCAATTTTGACGATGATTAGTTTTCCCTAGATAATTGCTGTTGATTTTTTTTAAGACTGGTGTAAGCTTGTCTAAGTCAAAAAAGAAGGGTAATCTTACCTAGTCATAAGACGATGTCTGTGATCTGGATCTCATAGCAGAGTGATTTACGTCATCGACTGGTGTTTCGGTTGATCACACGCAAGGACATTAAACGCTGCTCATTAGGAGGTCGTTCTTTGAAACGAGCATTTCCGCAGAAGGTAAAGCCTGCTTCCGCCCATCTATCGCCCTCAGATGCGGAGATGGCATTTTCCAGGCCCACTTCCCCGGGAGTCAATCGCAGGGCGCGCACCTCTGCCGCCATGATCGGTCTGGCCATCTCGATGGGAGCTTCCAGTATTCTGCTCCCCCGACATACAGATGGTGCTGCTGTCGCCGCCGAATCTCAGTCTCCCGAATCAGCCGTAACGGCTGTGCCCGAATCCAAAGCTGCGATCGCCTGGTCGGTTGACTCCGCTCCTGGTTCGGAGCTGTCTTCATCCGTTTCTGCAGCGCTGGTCACCCTTCGGGTACAACGAGGCCAGACTCTCTGGAAAATTGCCCATCAGTACCAGCTCACAGTTGATCAACTGGCTGCTGCCAATGGCATTCATCCTCAAAGTATTCTTCAGGTCGGGCAGTTGATTCGAGTTCCGGTTGCAGAATCTGCGCTGTCAACCCTGCAAACGGTCAATGCTGGTATCGGCGCTCCCGAATCGGCTACAGGCGAGCTTACCCCTGCGTCGCTCCCAACAAAGCCCCAGGCTTCCCAGTCAAATCTTTCCAATGCTGCTGTCAGTATTGATGCCACAGAGCGCGACGCTTCCCTCAGTCGTCTCCGGGTGCAGCGGGAGGAACTGCGCGCAGTTCTCGCAAGCCTACCCCAGGCCGCTTCGACTGGTATCTCGCGGATCAACAAGCGTCAGACCAATGCTGAACTGCTGGCAGCTCAAACGGGTGTCTCTGTGCAGGCTGTAAGCAAGCCCCAGGTTCCCGATGTGGCTGGTTCGGCTGGTCGTACAAAACCTGGAACTGCTCCAGGAGCGATCGCCAGTTCAACGACCCAGGCCAGTGATCTTCCTTCGGTTGCTCAACCAGAGGTGTCTTCCATTGAAGTGCCTACGGTTCCTCAATCCACCAGGATAGCGGCTGCAATGGTCGATTCCCCGGCGATTGAACAATCTGCAACAGTTCCTCCATCAGTGGTTGCTCACCAGGTTGCTCAGGGTGAAACGATTAGCTCGATCGCCCGCACCTATCAAATTTCCAGTGCCTCTCTGGTGGCGGTCAATCGACTCAGCAATCCTGACTTTATTCGCGCTGGACAGACCCTTCAAGTACCCGCTGAAGCGACTTCTAACCAGGGTAAGCTCCAGGGAGAAACTGCCTTTGCTCAGTCTTCGGTAGCTGCTTCGACGGTGGTTCCTGCGACCACTGGCCCGGTGGCCATTTCTGTCCCAACGCTCCCCGGCCCGTCAACGGTTGTTGATAACACGCTCGGTTCCGTTTTCTCCAGCGAGGTAATTGATGCCACGGGCAACGAATCTCGTTCTGCGACAGTACCACCGACGGCAACAGTGTCTCCAAAGGTGGCTCCTGAAACTCCGGCTCCAACGGTCACCCTGCCAACCACGGATGTCCCGATGACTGCTGCTCAGTCGAATAGCGTCGGCTCCAATGCCTATGTTGCACGGCTGATGAGCGATTTCAATACTCTGGGCGATCGCGCCTCTTCTCCTGATCAACCGATTGTGGGTTTGGCTCCCGCGATTGTATCGGTTGCACCCAGTCAGATGAATCCGGAGCTACGTCCGGCTCAGGCGATTGAATCTGCGGTTGCGAAGTCTCCAGCAATGGAGCGACAATCTCGTCAGAGCACTGTTTCTGGTGGATCAGGCGGTGCCCCTCAGGTTGTTGCTGTTGCACCGCTGGGGTCTGAGAGCTATGAACCCTTGTTGCAACCTGTGACTGGACGGCTGGTTTCTCCCGATCTGCCTCCTCTTCCCGGTGCAGATACGTTCCTGCCTAACGGCAATACGGTCAATGGCTTTATCTGGCCTGCCCGTGGAATTCTCACCTCCGGTTATGGTTGGCGCTGGGGTCGGATGCACCGTGGGATTGACGTGGCTGGTCCGGTCGGCACGCCCATTCATGCTGCTGCAGATGGCGTTGTGCAGTTCTCTGGCTGGAATTCCGGTGGCTACGGCAAGATGGTCGAGATCCGCCATGCCGACGGCAGTATGACTCGCTATGCTCACAACAGCCGTAACCTGGTGCAGGTCGGTCAACGGGTGCAGCAGGGTCAGCAGATCGCAGAGATGGGCAGTACAGGCTTTAGCACTGGCCCCCACGTTCACTTTGAAGTTCACCTGCCCAATCAGGGAACGGTGAACCCGATTGCGATGCTGCCCGGTCGCTAACTTTTGCAGAGGCAACGGTAGCTCAGGAGGGGCGGTGCCCCACACCACCCCTCCTGAGCTTTAGTGTACCTTCGAGAGAATTGTGCGTGATTGAGTAGCGATCGCCCCCACAAATGTGTTATATTTATAAACGCTGATTGAGAGGAGCATTATTTTTATGTGCCCTTTCATCATCAAGGCTCAGTAGCTCAGTAGGTTAGAGCAGGGGACTCATAAGCCCAAGGTCGCAGGTTCAAATCCCGCCTGAGCCATCAGTAAAACAGGCAATCTAAAGATTCAATGGATGCAGAATAACAGGGGAATCTCTACTATGAGATATAGGTGGTAGCAGGGAATATCCGCGATGAAACCGCAGTTTCCAGGCATGAATCCTTATCTGGAGAATCCAGACCTGTGGACGGAGGTTCATTTTGGACTGATTAGCGTGCTGGCGCGATCGCTCAACACAGTCATCACCCCAAAATATCGTGCTGCTGTTGAAAAGCGTGTCTACTCGGATTCTCTTCTGGTCAGTATCCCTGACGTTTCAGTTGCCCAACGGGAACGGGAACTGATTCAAGTGAGGACTTCAACTGAAACGCTGAGTCAACCTGTCCTTGTCACCGTACCGCTGACCGAGGAAGTTCAGGAGCGATACCTGGAAGTTCGAGAAATCGGAACAGGACTGGTCGTGACGCTCTTGGAAGTGCTGTCTCCTAAAAACAAACGGGTGGGGGAAGGGAGAACAAAATATGATGCCAAACGGCAGGCAATTTTGAACAGCACCGCGAATCTGGTTGAGATTGATTTGCTGCGGCTTGGTGAACCAAAGCCTGTTTCAGGTGGAATTGCGTCTGATTATCGAATTCTGGTTAGCCGTTCTGATCAGCGTCCTGCTGCTGAACTGTACCCTTTTAATTTGCGCGATGAAATTCCACGCTTTTTGTTGCCTCTTGAACAGAACAATGAGGAACCCATCGTTGACTTGAAGCAAATGCTGGATCAGGTCTATGAAGAAGCCGCTCTGGATCTGGCGATCGACTACACCCGGCAACCGATTCCGCCTGTAAGCGAGGCCGATTTTGCCTGGATTCAGGTTCTCATCCAGAGAACGAGAAATCATGGTAGTTCCAACTGATGTTTTCGGTGAAGGCTCTCCTTGAGCCAAAGCGGCTTGTACGCAACAGCGGCAGCAGATGGCACACATACTGACCTCGTTGTTCAACGATGGTCGATGGATGGGTGAGCACTGGTCGGAGCGATCGCCCTACCTCACCTCCAGCGGCTTCAGGCGATACCCCAGCCCGTACTGTGTTTCAATCAGGTCTTCCGCGCCGACCTGTTTTAGCTTTTGACGCAATGACTGGATGTGGACCCTTACCGTGGCTTCCGTCGGTAGATCGTCTGAAGACCAGAGGCGTTCGATAATTCTGGTGGGGCTGAAAACCTGTTTGGGGCTGCGCATGAGTAGCTCGAACAGGACATATTCCTTAGAAGTCAGCGGCAGAATCTGCTGTTGGTATGTGACCTCGCAAGTGCTGGGGTCAAGCTGTAAGTCACCCCATTGCAGCAGGGGCGATCGCCGCATTGTGCCCCGACGTAATAGCGCCCGGATTCTGGCCAGTAGCTCATCCAGATCAACGGGTTTTACCACGTAGTCGTCTGCTCCTGCGTCCAGACACAGCACTTTTTGGGCAGTATCGGAGTCTCCGGTCAGGATCAGAATGGGAATTTCCTGATTCGATTCAGCACTGGCGGCCAGTGAAGCGCCATTGCGGATCTGTTCGCATAGCTCAACCCCATTAAATTTGGGTAGATAAAAATCTAGCAGAATCAGGTCGTAAGGTTCCGTTGTTGCCAGCGCCAGACCTTCCTCTCCATCCTTTGCCCAATCCACCTGATAACGATGGGTGGTCAAGCCTTTCTTGAGAGTTGTTGCGAGATTCTGATTGTCCTCCACCAGAAGGATTTTCATTGGGAATGCGCGGTTTCCAGGGTCTTCTCAGTCTAGCGAACAACCTCCATCCTAAGATAGACCTGAATCGGATAGACCTGGATCAACATTGTTTCTGTCATGAAAGTCTTTGCTCACAAACTTCGTTTGCCTGCCAGTATCCCGCTCCGTTGGGTGCTGGTGGTGCCTTTTGTCCTGCAAACCATCGGGGCAGTGGCGCTGGTAGGGTATTTATCCTATCGCAGTGGGCAGCGGGCTGTCGCTGAGCTGGCAGAGCGGCTGATGCTTGAGGTGGGCGATCGCACTACCCTCTACCTCAAAAAAACTCTGGAAGTTCCGCACCTCGTCAACCAGTTGAATGCAGATGCGATTCGCCTGGGGGCCATTCCCGGATTTGAGACCACCGATACCGCGACTCTGGAGCGCTTTTTTCTGCAGCAAATTCAGCGGTTTCCGACCGTTGGCACGATTGCGATCGCCAACCAACGGGGGGGGATGGTGGGTTCCGCCCACAACAACTCGACTCTGAGTGTTTATCGCACCAGCGGCTTCGCCAGCGGCGTCTATTCAATTTCTGATATTGACACGATGGGCAGAGAGATGCCTGCGGAGGTCGTCTCTAAAACGTATGATGCTCGCAGGCGACCCTGGTATCAACTTCCCAGGCAGACGGGGCAGGCTACCTGGAGTCCGATTTATCAGATGGTGGGACGGGTTCCCTTGCTGAGCGTGTCTGCGGGGCTTCCCTTCTATGACCAGTCCGGCAAGTTTCAGGGGGTGCTTGCTACCGATATTGTGTTAGAGAATCTGAACCGCTTCCTGGCGGAACTGAGGATTGGTGAATCAGGGCAGGTTTTTATTATTGAGCGGTCGGGATTGCTGGTTGCCAGTTCCACCAATCAACCCCTTCTAAACCCGCAAGCAGGAAAACTTGAACGGGTCAGGGCCGCAGACAGTGCGAATCCGCTGATGCGGAACACAATCGCCCAACTCAGCCAATCCCTAGATATAGCTAAAATTAATATCGCCCAGAAGCGAATCATCCGGCAGACAAATGTGACTCAGTTCGTGCGGGTCATGCCATTCCGCGATCGCCTGGGGTTGGACTGGCTGATCGTGATTGTGGTGCCGGAGTCAGATTTTATGGCTCAGATCCAGCGAAACACAGCCACGACGATTTTGCTGTGTTTACTGGCGTTGGCGGGGGCGATCGCATCCGGAGTATTTATCTCAAATCGGGTCACCGCTCACATCAGCCAGCTCAACCAGGCCAGTCGAGAATTGGCCGGAGGGAATCTAGCCCAGCCATTGCCAGTTGATAGCTCAATTACTGAAGTGCAGGGTTTAACCCAGTCCTTCAACCAGATGGCAGAGCAGTTGCGGCAATTGTTCCAGACGAAGGTAGAGGCAGTAGCCAATCGGCAGAGTGAAGCCCGGTTTCAGCAGCTAGCGGCGGCGGTTCCCGGTATCATCTATACCTTCACGCAGTATCCTGACGGCTCGCAGCGGTTTGAGTACGTCAGTTCGGTCAGTCGAACGATTCTGGAACTGGAGCCAGAAGAAATTATTCAAGATGTCAGCACAGTTCTCCATCAAATTCATCCCGATGATCGTGCGGCTTATACAGAAGCAGTGGCTCAAAGTGCTGCCGTTCTCGAACCCTTCTCCCTCTCTTTTCGCAACATTACCCCTTCAGGGCAGCTTAAGTGGTTAGAAGCAAGTTCTCGTCCCCTGCGGCAGTCAGATGGCAGTATCACCTGGTACGGCATTTTGCTGGACGTAAGCGATCGCAAACAATCCGAAATTGCCCTGCGACAGTATGAGCGGATCATCGCCAGTACGACCGATGGAATTGCCCTGATTGACACCCAGCTTCGCTATCAAATTGCGAATCAGACTTACCTGACCTGGTACAGAAAATCTGCCTGTGAGATAATTGGTCTTCCAGTTAGTAACGTCGTGGATCGAGCGGTGTTTGAAACAACCATTCGTCCCTGCTATGCTCGCTGTCTGGCAGGGGAGACGGTTGAACGCAGAGATTGGTTTGAAGTTCCAGCGTTAGGGCGGCAGTTTTTCAGTGTGACGTACTCGCCCTATCTGGATGAGAATCTGGCGATCGCAGGCATTGTTGTCAGCCTCCGCAACATCACCTCCCTGAAGCTGGCCGAGGAAGAACTCGAAAAAGCAAAAGAAGCTGCAGAAGCTGCAAATCAGGCAAAGAGTGCTTTTCTAGCCAGTATGAGCCATGAACTCCGCACGCCGCTGAATGTAATTCTGGGGCTGGCCCAACTCATGAATCGCGATGCCAATCATCTCCCGGAATACCAGGAATACATTGAGCTAATTTCCAGTAGCGGCAATCATCTGCTTAAGATGATTAACGATGTATTAGATCTGTTCAAGATTGAAGCTGGGAAACTGGAGTTAGAGAATCAGAAAGCAAATCTGATTGAACTGATGGAGTCGCTGAGTGCCACATTCAGGCAGCAGTGCAAGAATAAGAATTTGCAGATAAACCTGAAAATAGGCGCAAATGTTCCTACATACGTCCTGGTGGATGCTCCCAAGCTACAGCAGGTCTTAATTAATTTAATTGGCAATGCCATCAAGTTCACTGAACAAGGAGAGATTACGGTCAGGGTGTCAGTGGAAGCAATGGACAGCGGGCGTCTTCAGCCACCTGCCACTTTGCTCTCGTTTAAGGTGGAGGATACTGGGGTTGGAATTGCCCCAGAGGATCTCCATCAAATCTTTGATGCGTTCGCCCAGGCAGCGGCAGGACGGCAAACAACCGGGGGTACGGGGTTGGGGCTGAGTATCAGCCAGAGTTTAGTCAAGCTGATGGGGGGAGAGATTACTGTCCACAGCACTCTCGGTGCGGGGAGCATATTTCAATTTGTGCTACCTGTTCAAACAGTAGAGCCGATCGCCCCATTGCCACAGTCTACTCAACGTGTGTCAGGTCTGGCTCCCGGCCAATCAACTTACCGAATTCTTGTTGTGGATGACCAGGAAGCAAACCGACTCTTACTGGAGAGATTACTCACTAATGTGGGCTTTGAGGTCAAAGAGGCGGCTACTGGAGGGGCGGCGATCGCCCTCTGGCAATCCTGGCATCCCCATCTTATCCTGATGGATCTCCGTATGCCAGGGATGGATGGTAGGGCGACGACGCAGCACATTCGGGATGAGGAAATGAATGCGGAGGTGCGAGCTTTGAAGCGAGAAGCGATGGGGAATGCTGCCAATGCCTGCCCCACCTGGCCAGTGGTGGTGATTGCGCTGACTGCTCAGGCATTGGAGGGCGATCGCAAACAG
>CAZVXA010000087.1:0-4504 GCA_964630955.1 uncultured bacterium
CCGTTCCTCAGTGTCCGATAAGTCCACTCTGTCAGATTAAGTTTCAGCTATTACATGTAAATTTGCTTCAAATCTGCCGCGACTGCTTTTCGGTCTTTGTAGGACACGTAGCTCAACGAGTTGCGCACCATGTGGACAATACACAGTTGCACTTGGGTTCGAGGAAACACCGCTTCAATCGCATCGGCAAGGCCAGTCAGCCCGTCGCAGCAAGCGATGAAGATGTCTTTCAGCCCGCGATTCTGCAACTCATTGAGCACCTGTAACCAGAACTTGGCGGACTCGTTGGTGGTGATCCACATGCCCAATAGTTCCTTTTTCCCGGACAAGTTGACTCCCAGCGCCAGGTGAATCGCCTTGTTAATGACACGCCCGTCCTGCCTAACTTTGACCACAATGGCATCGAAGTAAATAATGGGATAGACCGGATCAAGCGCTCGATTTTGCCAGACTTTGCGCTCCTCCTCTACCGCCTCGGTGACATTGGAGATCAAAGCTGCCGACACCTCCACCCCGTAAAGCTCTTGCAGTTGGGCAGCAATGTCGCGGGTACTCATACCCCTGGCATACAGAGACAGGATCTTCCCGTCGAAGCCGTCGAAGCGGGTCTGTCCCTTCTTGACGATCTGCGGCTCAAACTCACCGTTGCGGTCGCGGGGAATGTTGATTTGAGCTTCCCCAAACTCCCCTTTGATGGTCTTCTTGCTATGGCCGTTGCGGCGATTGCGAGTCGGTTCGTCTGCGATCTGGGTCTCTGCTTTTTGGTCTTCCAGGTGGGTCTTCATCTCAGCGTTGAGGCAGCGCTCGACCAAAGCAGCAGTCAGTTGTTTGAGGATGCCACCATCGCCCAGCAGGTCATTGGGGGTCTGGTAGTCTTTGAGTAGCTCGTCGAGGAGTTCAGGAGAAAAAGTCATAGTACGAGTGTCTGGGGTTCAGTAGTTCATTAGATCTCATTTCTGACCCTTTGACACAAACTAATTTAGTGCGACACGTTCTCTCGAAACCAACGTGAGTTAGGGGAAGAGAGGCAGGGTCTCTGAACCTTGACAACTGATGTCTGATGAGGGTGAAAGCCCCTCCCTCCTGGTAGTGGAGTGACAGCATAGCCCCCAGGTTTGCGACTAGCCATCAACGCCTGAAGCGGGGCTAAACGACGGTAACTGGAAGCCTAATCTGGCACTCCGTTTAGCAAGCTGTATACGGATACGTAAGGAATCCATGTTTGAAGGGTCGTGATTTGTGAGCGGTGAAATCAGGCTGAAACACCGCAGCCAAAAGGCAAAGGATACGAGGCGGGCATCTTAAATTATGACCCGTAACTACTCTCAATAAACCCGGTCTAGAGTGGAGTCCTAAGTACAGCGAAGATCAGACATTGGAACGTGGGAACCCCGTTCATCTCTCTGGGAAAGGTCGATACCCAGAGTCGGTGCTAACCTCATGGTGAACGGGATTGGGATTGTGTAAGAAGCCAATGCTTGAGGTAATGCTCAAGATAAGCTGACGTACACACTGCAACTTGGACGTAGACAACCTTAGTAGAGTGAATAAGTCATGAGTCCGTCTATGCAGACGAGATATGAATGGAATCAACTGCCCTGGAAGAAAATCCAGGCCAAGATATTCAAGCTCCAACGGCGGATCTACAGAGCCAGTCAACAGGGAAACGTCAAGTTAGTTCACAGGCTTCAGCGTCTGTTAATCAAGTCCTGGTACGGGCGGCTTCTAGCAGTTCGACGGGTGACTCAGGATAATCAAGGCAAGCGCACAGCGGGGGTCGATGGCATCAAAAACCTACTGCCTCCACAACGCCTACATCTGGCTCAGCAATTGAGTCAGATCCCTCAAGCACAACCCCTGCGGCGGATTTGGATTCCAAAGCCAGGGAAGTCAGAGAAGCGCCCATTATCCATCCCTGTCATCGCAGACAGAGCTGCCCAGGCGCTGGTCAAACTCGCGCTGGAACCCGAATGGGAGGCGAAATTCGAGCCAAACGTGTACGGTTTCAGAACAGGACGCTCTTGTCATGATGCGATTGCAGCGATTTTCAATATCATCCGTCAGCGCCCGAAATGCGTGCTGGAGGGGGATATTTGTGGTTGCTTCGATAACATCTCGCACCAGGCTCTTTTGGAGAAAACCCAAGCGCCTCCGTCAATCCGCCGCATCCTGAGCGGATGGCTCAAATCTGGAGTAATCGATAGGGGTTTTCAGGTAACCGAGCGAGGCACACCACAGGGAGGGATTTCATCACCCTTGCTGGCATTAATTGCTCTGTATGGACTAGAAACCCACATTCAATCGCTTGGAACCAGGCAACACCCGATTTATGCCGTGTTTTACGCGGACGATTTCGTGGTGTTCGCCAACCGACGATGTGATATCGACCGGGCGAAAGTAGCGGTGGCCCAGTGGCTAGAAGGCATCGGGTTACAACTCCATCCTGAGAAGACCAAAATTAGCCATACCCTTGATGGAGCGGCGGGTTTTGATTTTCTCGGCTTTACGGTGCGACAATATCCTGTGGGCAAATATGCCTCCAAACACGGATTCAAGACGCTGATTAAACCCAGTCAACAGAGTCAACGTCGGCACCTGGCACAACTGAAACAGGTTGTGTCAACTCATGGGGCAGCGACCCAAACAGGGCTAATTGTTCACCTCAACTCAGTGATTACTGGATGGTGCCAATATTACGCCAGAGTGGTCAGCAAAGAAGCGTTTGCTTCGATGGACTACCACCTGTTTGGACAACTATTGCGCTGGGCAAAACACAGACATCCTAAGCTCAGTACTCATCAAATCGTGTCGCGCTACTGGCGAGTCAACCAGGGAGATGGATGGGTATTTCAAACCAACGACGGACCCAAACTCCGCCGCCACAATGAAACGCCGATTCGTCGCCATATCAAGGTTCAAGCCAACCGCTCCCCCTATGATGGAGACTGGGCTTACTGGGGTACAAGGCTCAGGAACTATCCTCAACTACCGCCACTGAGAGCAATATTGCTCAAACAACAAGGTGACAGGTGTGCCGACTGTGGACTTTACTTTTGCTCAGATGATCTCATCGAGGTACATCACCAAGATGGGAACCACGGCAACCAGAGCCTGAAAAATCTGACACTGCTACACCGTCACTGCCATGACCAGGCACACGCAGCAGCAACACTCCCTGCAACTGGTATTCCTGACAATGAACCAAGTTGGAGAGGAGCCGGATGCACGAAAACGGGCAAGTCCGGTTCTGAAGCCAAGCAGGTGGGGTGACCTACCTGCTTAGGTCAACCAATCCCTCTGCGTGTCGCTACACCTTCAATTCCGGCGCTAACGGACGCTTTGACACTTACGGTTTTCGTGTTGTGTGCGTTTTTCCGAGAAATCTTTAGCCCTCTGCCTTCTTGTCATTTAGCCCTCTTCCCTGTTTTTAGCAGTTCTATGAGCGTGTGTTCAAGCTTTTCGGTTGGGAATGGCTCGCTCCCTCTGGCAAACGCGATCGCCCACTTCCAGGGAAAAGCTCGAAGGGAAAGTAGTGATTGCCTCTGATGGGAGAGTGGTCGCCCCATCAGAAAACCCTCCCTCCTGTGCATATCGAACCTCCAAATGCCGCTTTCGACTTGCCAGCATCCACTAAAGACGTATCATCGAGAGAGTTCTTTCCCAGTTTTGAGTGGTGCGATAAGTGTGATCCGGGAAGTGCATGTCGAGAGCGAGTGGGAAGAATGGGAAGAAGCGGAAGTAGCCCGTCAGCGACGCGATGTGCGATATGCAGAGCTGCAAGCGTCTAGGATGGAGTGTCACCAGGAGAACCTGTACACGGTGGATCTGCGACGAGTGTTTGTTGTGAGTGCAATGTCACTGGAGCGGGTGTCTCCAACTTTATCCAGGCAGGTGGGGATGGGCGATCGCACCCTGGTGGTTTCGGTGAGTCAAAGGGGGAGCAATCTCTTGAATTTCCCCTGCCTCGGCGCGATCGCGTCCGTCGCGTTGGGCGAAGCGATGAGGAGCGGTAGAAGGCGCTTTCAATTGAGAGCCTGCTGAGGCTCCGTTGTGGTTTAAGGTGGGGTAAATCCAGGAGGAGGGCGATCTCCAGTCAGGTGTAGGGGGCGATCAGGCAACAGCAGGGCATAGAAGTATCTCCAGGAGGGAGTTTCAATTGCGTCGCATCTGGAGTGTGCACTGTTGGCGTTTTGATGACTGGGGCGTTCGGAAGTGCTGCACAACCGATGTAAGAGTGAATGATGTCAAAATCTTGCGCCTGCTGGTAGGCTCTCTCCAATTGAAGCATCTCATAAAGATTAAAACAATCCGGAACAGCAACATCCAGTACCAGAAAATAGGACCAGGGTTGATGGGTCAGTACAATTGGGATTTGCGCGAGAAGGCTGGAGCAATTTTCATTTTGCTCCCCATAATCGAGAAGTGGGGGGGGGGCCGGCGCCCACCAAAACAAGATATAGAGGGGACACCCAAAAGAGGGAAAAAAAAACCCCGGCGGCGCGGG